>NZ_JBMLSD010000224.1:26608-59176 GCF_049240685.1 Flectobacillus sp. | reverse complement strand
GTTTCATCCGTGAAAGGGACGTGTCCTAACCCCTAGACGAACGGACCTGATGGGGACGAAAACGCTTAGATTATGTTTCCTTGTCGTTTTTCGTGGTGCAAAATTACAGCTTTATGGCATTCACTCCAAATGTTTTTTATAAAAAATGCAAAACTATTTTATAATACCTTGATTATGAAATAATTATTTTTCTAAAAATCTTCAAATAATCGCTTCTCAATCTAGAGTAATCGTGTAGAGTAAGATTTAAGTTATGTGTTTAGGCACAAGGCAAAGAGTGTTAAAATGTTTTAATAACCGCAGTCTTGCTTTTTTCTAAAGCCCACTGCTGAAAGCCGTTACCTGAAAGCCCAGAGAACAATCTTAATTATATTTTGCCTACTAACTTAGTATAAATCACAAATAATTTGTTTCCCTCAACTTCGACATTTTAGGTAACACTAACCAAGCATTTTTTATGGCTTGCTCAACAATCCCTGATTTTATCGTAAATTGAACTTCACTATTACTAAAACCCAATGATGACCTCATGAAAAGGCTTTTTTTTCAACTAAATATATTCTAAATTTAAGTCATTAAAATACCATTTTTGTAAACAATCAACTATGAATGAAATCACCTCGACAAATCTCAGCTCCTTAAAGGCTTGGGAGGATATCAAAAATGATACGGCACTTTTTTCAAAATTTGAGACAGAAATTCTTCCCTCTTATATGAATAGTTGTAGATGGTTTGCAGGTAAAGCCCGAGTCCAACAATATTTTAAAATCGCTTCAGCGCTCGAAATACCTATCAAAGACTCCATTGCTTTACTTTGTATTGTTGAGGTAGGTTACGAAAATCTGGAAATTGAGCGTTATCTACTGCCAGTATCGTTTATCGAAGCGGCGCAATCAAACGCAATAGCGCCTGTAGGAATCATTAGTTTGGCGTATATCAATGAAAAGCGTGGTTTTATCATCGATGCCTTATACGATGAGCGTTTTCAGCAGGCTCTCTTCTATCAAATTTCTCACGCTGAATCTATTTATCAACAAGAAGGAAAAGTAGATTTTGTTCGTGGAAAAGGCTTATCTGGCGAAGATATCAATGCTCCTATTACTTCCAAAGCTTTAACCTTATCTTCCTCTAACTCGGCAATGGTGTTTGGGGAAAAGTATTTTCTCAAACTTTATCGAAAGCTATTTAAAGAAACCAACCCTGAGGTTGAAATGATTGAGTTTTTGACAGAGCACTCTGATTTTGCTTTTATTCCTGCCTTTGCGGGAAGCATAACATGGCAACAAGATGGCGAAAGCGAAATCACCCTAGGAATGATGCAACGTATGGTCGATAACCAAGCTGATACTTGGGAGATGACAGGCAACCAGCTCAATGCTTTTGTCAATGCTTTTGTCGACAAAACTTTTGCCATTAAAGAAGAGGTTTTTAATCAGGTAGAATTACTGGCACAACGCACTGCCGAAATGCACTTGGCACTATATGCGCCAGAAGCCAAACCCATGTTTGCAACGCAAAAATTTGATGATACTTACCGCCGTTTTATTCATAAACGCCTCTGCGATTTATTGGATCGTAGATATAATTTATTGATAGAAAAATATACCAGCATCGCCGACCCTGTCACACGCAAATTGGCTTGGGATTTTATGGAGGCCAAAGAACTCATTGACGAATTTGCCGACCAGATTTTGACTAAAGACTTGGATTCCCTTAGAATCAGAATTCATGGAGATTATCATTTAGGACAAGTTTTGGCTACAGCAAACGATTACATTATCATAGATTTTGAGGGAGAGCCAGAAAGCACTATTACCGACCGAAAAATCATGCACTCGCCACTCAAAGATGTGGCTGGTATGATTAGAAGTTACCATTATGCGATTTCGGCAAAGATGCTTAATTCAAACGAAACAGCAGATATGGACGCATTTAGAGTACAAACAGCCGCTGACCGCTGGTATCGGTTAATTATGCAGACCTATTTGGAAAAATACTTGGAAACCTTTGGGCATCCACATCCTCTTTTCAAAAACAATAATGAAATCAACTTTTTATTGTTGATTTATTTGTTGGAAAAAGCAGTTTATGAACTAGGTTACGAAATTAGCTACCGACCCGACTGGGTAAAGATTCCACTAAAAGGAATTGTAAACGTGATTCGAGAAATAGAGAAAATGAAGATGTAACAAAAATCCCCCTTACCAAATGGCAAGGGGGATTTTTTACTACCTATCCCGAATAAATAATAAATTGTTATTTATGAAGCACAAAGTTAATAAATGCCTCTTATTAAAACTATGGAAACACTTGTGATTCATGTCAAATCACTACATGTTTTTTACTATTTTTTATCAAATAATCACAAAAGCCATATTATGCCTTCAAAACGCCAAGCTCCTTCCCTACTTTGGTAAAAGCGGCTACTGCTTTTTGGAGGTGCTCCATGTCATGTCCTGCCGAAATTTGCACACGAATACGTGCTTTGCCTTGAGGCACAACTGGATAGAAAAATCCTATCACATAGATACCCTCCTCTAATAAGCGAGCGGCAAACTCTTGTGCAAGCTTGGCCTCGTATAGCATAATTGGTACAATCGGATGTTCTCCAGGCAATATATCAAAGCCTGCCGCTGTCATGGCATGGCGAAAATATTTTGTATTAGCTTCTAATTTATCACGCAATTCTGTTGAGTTACTCAATACGTCTAATACCTTAATAGAAGCGCCAACAATCGCAGGCGCAAGCGTATTTGAGAATAAATATGGACGAGAGCGCTGACGCAATATTTCTACGATTTCTTTACGGGCAGCCGTAAAGCCACCAGATGCTCCACCTAGCGCTTTACCATAAGTACCAGTAATAATGTCGATACGACCCATCACATTTTTAAACTCATGCGTGCCACGGCCTGTTTTACCCATAAAACCCGATGAGTGGCACTCGTCTATCATAATCATGGCACCATATTGCTCAACCAAATCGCAGATTTTATCTAGCTGTGCAATAGTGCCATCCATAGAGAAAACACCATCTGTTACCACTAAAATACGACGACTTCCTTGAGCTGCCTTCAACTGCTCCTCCAAATCTTCCATATTGTTGTGCTTGTATCTAAAGCGTTTTGCTTTACACAAACGAATCCCATCAATAATAGACGCGTGATTTAATTCGTCAGAAATAATGGCATCTTGCTCGTTCAATAATGGTTCAAAAACTCCCCCGTTGGCGTCGAATGCGGCAGCATAAAGGATACAATCCTCCATACCTAAAAACTCAGCAGTTTTTTGTTCAAGTTCTTTATGAATATCTTGCGTTCCACAAATAAAACGAACCGATGACATCCCAAATCCATGGGTATCAATCGCCTCATGCGCTGCTTTAATAGCCTCTGGATGCGAGGATAATCCTAGGTAATTATTAGCACAAAAATTGAGCACTTCTTTACCTGTATTAATCTGAATATTAGCAGCTTGAGGACTTACGATAATACGCTCTGATTTGTAGAGTCCTGCGTCTTTGATACTATCTAACTCTTGTTGAAGAGCCTCTTTTACACTTCCGTACATAAATAATACTTGGTTATTATTGAGTAATTAAGAGTTTTTGTTGGTATTTTTCAGATAATTTTTCAATCATGACCTGTGTCATACGAGTTAAATCAAACTGAGGCTTCCAACCCCAGTCTTGATAGGCAGCGGTATCATCCACAGATTTTGGCCATGAATCGGCAATCATTTGTCTAAAATCTGGCTGGTATTTTACCTCAAAATCAGGATAATACCTCTTTATCTCGGCCGTAACTTGTGCAGGTGTAAAACTCACACCAGCCAAGTTGTATGAACTACGAATGCGGATATTTTCGACAGGCGCTTCCATTAACTCAAGCGTAGCACGAATCGCGTCGTCCATATAAATCATAGGTAAAAGCGTATCTTCACGCAAAAAACAAGTATAGGGCTTATGTTGCACTGCTTCGTGGAATATCTCCACTGCATAATCTGTAGTACCTCCACCTGGCATTGATTGATAACTAATTACCCCTGGATAACGCAAAGAGCGAATATCTACACCATAACGTTTATGATAGTAACCAGCCCAGTTTTCGCCTGCAACTTTACTGATACCATATACAGTCGATGGGTCCAAATAGGTAGCCTGCGGGGTATCGTACTGTGGGGCACTATCGCCAAAAGCAGCGATTGAACTAGGGAAGAATACTTTGTCGAGCTTTACCTCTCGGGCTACTTCAAAAACATTGAAGAGGGTTCTCATATTGAGCTCCCAAGCACGAAGTGGGTCTAACTCGCCTTTTGCTGAAAGTACTGCAGCCAAATGATAAATTTGTGTAATGCCATGACGATGGACAGTTTCGACCAACGCCAACACATTGGTGGCATCCAACACGACAAACGGACCGTTCTCCTCTCGAGGAGCTACTATATCTGAGCCAATTACTTGGCCGATACCATGTATTTTGCGTAATTGCTCAAGTAATACAGTACCAATTTGACCATTGGCACCAATTACTAAAATTTTGTCTTTTGCCATAGTAGTTGAAGAGTGTAATTCAAAAATATTACTGACAAAAACCAATTTGACAGCAATTATATTGGCGCAAATTTATATTTTCAGTTATATTTATCAAAATATATCCATTATTTCAATAAAAATTACTTTATTATAATATTTTTACCATAAATTTTACTTTTCAAAGAAGACAAAATATTATTTGGGTAGAAAAAATTACTTTTATGGAAGCAATAGACGAAATAGACAAAAAAATCCTAAGGATTTTACAACAAGATGCTAAAGTAACAACCAAAGAAATCGCTAATCAATTGGGCTTGACCATTTCGCCAGTTTATGAGAGAATTCGTCGCCTGGAAAGTGTTGGATACATCAAACAATACGTGGCGATTGTAGATAAAGCACTCTTGGACAACCCCATTATGTGTATCTGCCAAGTGTCCATGCGATACCATAATGAGGAGTTTATCGAAAAATTTGAACAGGCTGTACAACAATTGGAAGAAATCCATGAATGCTATCACATGGCAGGTCAGGTAGATTTTTTATTAAAGATATATATCAAAAGCCTCGACGAATATCATGACTTTGTTAAATACAAGCTTTCAAAACTCGAAAACATTGGTGTCCTCAATACTACCTTCGTTTTGAAAGAAATCAAACATACGTATTCTTATAGTTTTTAATGGTGAATTGTGAATGAAGCATCAGGAGAGTATGGAGGATTCTAAAACTGTTTATTTCGGATATAGGATGTTGGATTTCGGAAGTGTAATCTTTTGCATTTCTTAGGAAAATAAAGGTATTTAACCTTATTTCCGAAATCCGCAATCCCAAATCTGAAATAGTTTGGAATCCTTCGTACAGTACTAATTACCATTCACAATTCACTAATTCATCATTAATTATGGAGCAGCTCTACAAAATCATCAGTATCTTGGGCACGGTGGCTTTTAGTGTATCGGGCGCTTATGCTGGTATTCAAAAACGGTTGGATTGGTTTGGGGTTATTGTTGTCGCTTTTGTAACTGCTGTGGGTGGTGGTACGCTTCGGGATGTATTTCTGGGTCAGCCAGTGCGTTGGATTCATGATGAGGCCTTGGTTTTTATTATATTTGTCAGTGCCCTTGTTGCGATTCTTTTTTCAACATGGATTCCCAAAGTAGATATCCCACTTCAAATTTTTGACGCACTCGGCTTAGGTTGTTTTTATGTATTGGGCTACCAAAGAGGTATTTCAGAAAATAATGAGGTTTTGAGTAGTTTTTTGTTGGGCACTTGCACAGCTTGCGCTGGTGGAGTAATCAGAGATATTTTACTAAACGAAATTCCAATTTTATTTCGAAAAGAAATATATGCAACTGCTTGTTTAGTAGGCTTTTTCACATTTTACCAAATCAAAAACATTGCTAGTTTGGAGGTATATTCAAACCAAATTACCATACTCGTTATTTTTATCGTTCGTATTCTTTCATGGAAGTTTAGGCTTTCGTTGCCTCAAACAAATGCGAATAAATCGAACTGAAATTGTGAAAAACTTTTAAAAAATATTACTTTAGCAGTAATAACCAATCGATAGTTTATTGGTTGTAATTAATTTTATGGCAGATAGCCAAAGTCAATTGATTGATTTCCTTCAGAATTTTGCATGATATATCGAACTAACACCTCTAAAAGGGTAACCGAAGATTTGAAAAACGAAAAAGACATAACCTTAAACGTCAAATTTTCGTCTATTCTCAATGATTGTACTATGACAACCTCTATCTTTACCAAAGTCTATCTAGTTCCTTTTGAAATTTAATCCATTAACCATTTCAGAAAATATGGCTAAGACCACCAAGGCAAAAACTCAATCTGAAGAAGAAGAAAAAGCTGTAACCAAAGCTCCTGCAAAAAAAAGAGTCTCAAAGAAAACTACGGAAGAAGCGCCAGCAGTCGAGACGGCTGTCGTGGTTGAACAAGCACCCGTAGCTCCTCCAGTCGTATTAAAGAATGTTGAAACGTTTACGCGTTTCTCTGACTTCGATATTTCGTTGTTTAAATCTGGAAAACATTTTAGATTATTCGAAAAACTGGGTTCTCATACCACCGAATACCAAGGTGTAGCAGGTACTTATTTTGCTGTTTGGGCTCCTTCAGCAAAAAGCGTATCAGTAATTGGGAATTTTAATTATTGGAATAAAGACTCTCACCACCTTTTTGTCCGTTGGGACGAATCTGGTATTTGGGAAGGATTCATCCCTCATATCGGTAAGGGCGAGGCTTATAAATATTGTATCGAAGCTCATGATGGTCGTAAACTCGAAAAAATTGACCCCTATGCGCACTACTTCGAAACACCTCCTAAAACAGCGTCGATTGTATGGGATAACTGGTACGAATGGACAGACACTGACTGGATGACAACTCGCAAGAGTAAAAACTCTCTTTCGTCTCCCATGTCGGTTTACGAAGTGCATATCGGCTCATGGCGTCGTAAAGGCGAGGAAGAAAAACTATCCTATGTCGAACTAGCAGATCAGCTGGTTGCTTACGTAAAAGAAATGGCCTTTACTCATATTGAGTTTATGCCTGTAATGGAGCATCCATACGAACCATCTTGGGGCTATCAAGTATTGGGGTACTTTGCTCCTTCTTCGCGTTTTGGCACGCCACAAGACTTTATGTATTTGGTAGAACAATGTCATAAAAATGATATTGGGGTTATTCTCGACTGGGTACCATCTCATTTCCCTGGCGATGCTCACGGACTTTATGAATATGATGGCTCACATCTTTTTGAGCACCCCGACATGCGTAAAGGTTATCATCCAGATTGGAAGTCGTATATTTTCAATTATGGGCGTAATGAGGTTCGTAGTTTCTTGATATCAAATGCCATTTATTGGTTAGAGCGTTTCCATGCTGATGGCTTGCGTGTAGATGCCGTAGCATCGATGCTCTATTTAGATTACTCGCGTAATCATGGCGAATGGGAACCAAATATCTTTGGTGGCAACCATCACCTTGAGGCTATTTCGTTGTTCCGTGAACTAAACGAAATTCTTTATGCAGAATTCCCAGACGTTCAAACCATCGCCGAAGAATCAACCTCATTTACTGGCGTATCACGTCCGGTGTATACAGGAGGATTGGGCTTTGGTCAAAAATGGATGATGGGTTGGATGAACGATACCTTGAAGTACTTCGAAAAAGACCCGATGTATCGTAAATATCATCAAGACCAATTGACATTCTCGACGGTTTATGCCTTTACTGAAAACTTTATGTTACCTCTTTCACACGATGAGGTGGTATATGGCAAACAATCATTGGTAGGCAAAATGCCAGGTGACGAATGGCAACGTTTTGCAAATTTACGTTTGCTTTTTACTTATATGTTTACTCACCCAGGCACAAAGCTTTTATTTATGGGTGGCGAGTTTGGTCAAACATCCGAATGGAATTTCTCCAAAGGACTTGAATGGTGGCTATTAGACCATGGTTATCATCAGGGAGTTCAAAATCTGGTTAAAGAATTAAACTTACTTTACCGTAACGAACATGCCATGTTTGATAAACAATTTGCTCCAGAAGGTTTTGAGTGGATTGATACTTCAGACCGCAACAACTCGGTGGTAGTTTATGCACGAAAAGGCGATTCGCACAAAGAGCAACTCATTGTGGTTTTGAACCTTACTCCAATTCCGCATAATAATTATCGTATTGGAGTGCCAATGCAAGGTATATGGCAAGAGATATTGAACTCTGACGATAGCAAATTTGGTGGTAGTGGAAAAACCAACCCTGAACCAATCTTTGCGGAGGAAGTTTCTTGGCAAGGAAAAGCCTATTCTATTCCATTAAATCTTCCTCCTCTGGGTGGTTTAGTGTTGAAAGTAAAATAAAAAAGCAAAACGACTCTCATTTCTGAGAGTCGTTTTGCTTTATATCAACAAAGTATTTTTGGTGTTTTTTCAAAAGAAAAACTTACTTAAACCTCATAAAAAGCGAAACCCTCGAAGCCGCCACTCCAAGGGTTTTCTTGTTTTTTTTGTTATCCTATTTAGAGGATTACTTAAGATTACTTAGGCTATTGTCGATTAATAACTCCAATAAACATCACTGCCGCCACAGCTATTTTATCTTTATTACTAATATAATTTGAATTTGTCGTTAGTGTTTCACTCTTGCCGCCACAATTGTGAACCTTTGACTCTTCAAAGTTAGTAGAATTATTTTTATCCACAATAGAAATGTTTAGTATTTTTCTAAGATTTACATAAAAGATGGAATTTTGATGCATTCATATTAAAATTCAATACTAAAACATATACTCTTTGTTGTCTCAACGTTGAAGGAAGATTATTCAACGCTGATAATGAAATTTCATTCATTTGAAAAATAGCGCAATAAAGCAATATTGAACCTAATTGCACTACTATATCAATAAATCGGTTAGGACTGATTGAAGGATTTGTATCCATGGGAGATTTGGAATTTGCAACCTCATAAACAGAATGTAAACCTATATTTTTTTAAGAAATGGATTCAAAGAAATGGGCATACCTCCGAAATCTAGCCTTTTACGATGAATAGTTTTTCCTTCATGCACAACTGATTATTAGTCTTTCTTGGGTTCTACTTTTCGAACAGTTGGATATTCGATACCTAACTGTTCCAAATACGTTTTGTACTTGGTAGGGTCAAAGTAAAATTGTTTGAGTTTAGGACGATACAGCTCCATGATATTCGCATTAATCGCAATGGCAGGCTTATCTGTCGGAGCAATTAGGGGCTCGTATTTGATATCTTTAGTCTGTACATTTTTATAATAATCCCATGCACTTTCAATGAGTTTTGGTTCGTTTAACAAGTCCAAAATCGTAAGTGCCTCTACTTTTGCTCCAGCAGTGATACCTTTATGCGCAATGGGCGTTGCCATCGAAATAGCATTGGCCCAGTGGTGCCCTGGCAAACCCGGTATGTTTGAAGGATAGCCCAATACAATGGTTGGCAATGACCAAGAAATATCTGCAATATCATCAGAACCTCCCCCCATGGAGCCTACAACCTCTAATACAGTATCTATTTCGGCACGAAGTCCCTTTTGTTCGGGCGAACTAAGCTCTTGCTGAATACCCTTGGCTAGTTGCTGATCGGCATCTGACCATGTTGGTAAACCCACTCGCTTGATGTGAGAGAATGCTCTTTCGGCAATAGGCTTGTTAAAATGCCCCGGCCAGGCGCTACCAAGTACTTCCCACGAAACCTTCGTATCGGTCATCATAGCGGCACCTTGCGCAATTTTCTTTCCAAAATCGTATAACTCTTTGATTTTGGGATAAGTACGTTCTCTAAAATAATACCAAACCGACGCTTTAGAAGGAACTACATTGGGCTGGTCTCCCCCATTTACGACCACATAATGCGAGCGCTGCGTTGGCAAAAGGTGTTCTCTTTTATAATTCCAACCTACATTCATCAATTCTACGGCATCAAGAGCACTTTTACCACGCCAAGGATTAGCAGCTGCATGGGCAGCCTCGCCTTCAAAGTTAAATTTTACCGAAACTAATCCATTATTTCCTGCATCACCGTGTTTTACACTCAAATTACTGTTGACGTGGGTAAAAATACAGGCATCTACATTTTTGAAATAACCATCACGAATATAAAAGGCTTTTGTACCAACCAATTCTTCTGCTACTCCCGGCCAGAGCATTAAAGTCCCTGAAAGCTTTTCACGCTCCATGATTTTTTTGAGCACCAAGGCTGAAGTAATATTTAGTGCCTGACCAGAGTTGTGACCCTCACCATGTCCCGGCGCACCTTCCACAATTGGGTCATGATAAGCAACGCCAGGCTTTTGAGAAGCCTTTGGAATACAATCGACATCCGAACCAATGGCAATTACAGGTTTGCCTGTACCCCAGGTAGCAATCCAAGCTGTTGGAACACCCGAAATTCCCTTTTGAATGGTAAAGCCTTCTTTTTCTAATAGATTAATTAAATATTGAGAGGTTTCAGTTTCTTGAAAACCTAATTCAGCAAAGCTGAAAATCATGTCGTTGACCTGAGCTGAAAACTCCTTTTTTTTGTCAATCTCGTCGATGATTTCTTTCTGAAGTGCTTTCAGTTTTTGAGGAGAAAGTTTTTGGGCTAAAATGGGTTGTGTCAAAAATGCACCTACTATTAATATGAGTGCCTGAAAATTTCGGAAAAATTGTTTCATGGTAATTTAATTTTAGTTTGAAGTAAGATTTGTTCAGCTCAATGCTTTTAGAATTGAAAGAACATACTAAAATTAATGATTTGAGAATGAGATGAAAGTAAAATCGGAAGGAATGAAAAAAAAATAATTAGAAATACTTACAAAGCAGTAATTGAAAGGGGTATAAAATAATAAAGACCCGCAGCAATGCTCCGAGCCTTTACGCAATCCGCCTAAGTAGTTATCTTTTGGGTAATCCACCCATGAGCCGAAGCTCTAATTTTTTTGCTTTCAAGCATTAGCTTTACTCACTCAGTTGAAACTTTCCAACCTTGAATTTTTTTTGGTGATTGAGTAGCGGCTCAATCACCATTCCAGTAGCGTGTGCGGCACTACATTGAAAAAGCGGTCAATATCTAACCTAATATCTTTTAATTGAATCGTTATTCAATTGTTAATTCTAATCCTAGTAATGTGCCAAATTGGCTGATTTTGTAAACCTTTATTTTGTTGTTCTTGATTTACATTACAAATGTATTAACAATAAACGTGCCAAACAAATTTTATGAGAGATTTTTTTAATTTTTTTTCAAAAAAAACTAACAAATACTCTTTTTATCGAATGAACTGACATATCAACGTGCAATTTCACTGATTAATTGCTCCTACATACCTAAACAAGTTTCATGCCAACAAAACTGGCAGATATCTTATTGGCGCAGAAAAAACCTTTTGAAGCACAAGATTTTGAGAGTGAAAAAATTCTACTCTTCTTCTTTATATAAGGGTGTGAAATAACAAATAGGAGGTATAAATAGGTGAGCAAAATGAAATTTAAGTGTTAAGAAATAGGCTATAGGCATTAGGCAAAATAAGAGTTATTATGAAATTATAAAAGCCTTTTGCCTAATGACTGAGGCTTACAGCCTAACGCCAAAAGCATAAAATTTATTTTTTACAACTACTTAAAGAAGAATAGATGCACTTATAAAATAAATCTAAGAAAAGTAGATTACAACTGATTCACAATAGCATTAGCACCAAAAAATCAACACCAAATTAAAGTACAAAATTTCATTTTCACAATCAATTTGAGCCTGTTGAATTAAAAACTGCTTAGGTTTTCACGTAAAACAATTTTTATCCGAATTTGTTTGAAGTAATTACCTATAATTATAGTTAATTGTTGAAATTAACCTAGTTTATGAAGAAAAGTGTACATAAATAAAAAAATATGTATTTTTCTCTTGCATTTTGCTTTTTTTGATAGTAGTATTGTGTAAGTTCACAAAATAGCCAATTTTACCTATTACCAATCAAATTTCATCAATAAACATTTTTTTTCTTGAAATTTAACAACAACCCATGAATAAAAACTAAGCGATGAATTATAAATTTATTTATCGTGATAAGGATTCTGGCAGAATTATCACGAACAAAGACATTATTAACCTACACAAATACAAAGTTGCTTGCGTAAAGCTTACTGAAAGAGGGATAATCAGAGACATTACAATACCTCCAGAATGGTGGATTGATGGGTCGATTGCCAATTGCAAAGACATTGCATATCATACTAGGATGAGTAAAACCAAAACTTAACTTAATTATATTAACATGAGATCTCGCCAAATTAATAAGCCATTTTCTATGCCATATCGTCCTGAAGATGTTTTTTATGTAACCTATTCAAAGTTCCTGAGTACTGCATTTCTAATTTTGAAAGAAAATAGAGAAAAAGTACAGGTTATCGTAAAACACGAACATGTAAAAGACCTAAAAGACTGGGTAACCAGAAACAAGATTCTGACGGATGAGAGCGTACTCGAATTTATTCCTTACTAGGTAGGAAGATGTTATTAGTTAATAGTATATGGGTTGTTTGAAGATATTCATCATCAAAAAGTAATATTCAAATTATTCCTAAGATATACTACTAGTTAATGGTGCAGAATAAAATTTAATTTTTGAGCCTTCGGCTTTCAGCTTTGGGCATTCGGCAAAACATATCTATCGTGACTAAAAAACATTTTAACACTCTTTGCCTTGTGCCTGTTGCCTAGTGCCTAAACACATAACTTAAATCTAATTTTGCACACTTACTTTCTATTAAAAATACTAAACATAAAATCCCTTGTAGTTCAGAACTATAAGGGATTTTATGTTTCAATAAGCCACCTATTTATCAATAGTCACTTCTTTTCTAAAATTTTCGTAACAATACACTCATGATAAGACCTATATAAAATAGGGCGGCAACCAGCATCAAGCTCATGGTTTGATATGTGACAGCTGAGACGGCTCCTATAGTAAAAAACACAATGATGGTGAGTCTTGTCAGTATGCTATCCCAAAGGCAACCTCTCGATTCGGGGCTTGTAAATCTTAGTTTAGATAATTCTACGCCTAAATCCATTACCAAACCCGTGAGTTGAGATGGTTTTACTTTGGCACAGGTAAAATTGGAGGCAAAAGCATTGTGATTACTCATAGCAAATACCAAACTGGGAATAAAAGGCTCTTTCATCATATAGGCACAAAGAACAATCACGAGATTCACACTTGGAGTGATGAGTTTTTTCCACATTTTGGGGACTAACTGATAACTATGATACCACCATGAACTAAAAAATGAACCTAGTAAATAACTCAATATATATATAGTAAGGGTAAAAGGAAACTGATATTCATTATCGCTCCACCATTGTACACCCAAACTAAACAAACCCGTGACATTGGTAGTGACCACACCGAGTAACTTTATACCCAAAATATTCACAATCCCCGATATAATCGAAAACGGAATGGCAATTGTTATGAGTCTTTTGAGCTTCATTTTTAGCAATAAAGTGATTAACGATAGAATATCTTTGATACACCCAGAGATATACAAATGAGAATTTCTATTAATTTTTAAGTCTATATATCAACAAACAAATATATTAACATTTTTTCATATAGTCGAAACATTTCGATAATTGGATAAAAATATTAGGAGAATAGTCAAAAATGAGTTAAAAAGAAAATTGGCACCTATTCTAAGAGTTGATGCTTAGAATAGGTGCCAAATCCAAATGGTAAGGTATCTATTATTTCTTCAAATATAAATCCAAATACTGAGCCATTTCTGCCTGTACTTTTTGTGCTTCTTCGGCAGCTTTTTCAGCAAAATCTTCACCAGAGGAAGCATAAATAATCGCACGTGAAGAGTTCACTAATAAACCACAAGTGCTGTTCATCCCGTATTTAGAAACATCTTCTAAACTTCCTCCTTGCGCACCAACACCCGGTACTAACAAAAAATGCTCAGGCGCAAGCGCACGTACTTGAGCGAGCATATCAGCTTGGGTTGCCCCTACTACATACATGAGTTGCTCGTCGGTACCCCATTCTTGTGATTTGGTTAAAACCTCCTCAAACAAAGCTTTGTTGCCCACAGATAAGGTCTGAAAATCTTTACTTCCTCCGTTCGAAGTCAGCGCCAAAAGAATAACCCATTTGTTGGGAAAAGTCAAAAACGGAGTAACAGAATCCTCACCCATATAAGGTGCGACCGTTACCGAGTCAAAATCAAGACCTGAAGAGTTGGGGTCAAAAAAGGCTCGTGCGTACAATCCAGAGGTATTGCCGATATCGCCTCGTTTGGCATCAGCGATTGTGAAACAATCTTTTGGAATATAGGCCAATGTTTTTTGAAGACTCTCCCATCCTTTTGCGCCAAAAGCTTCATAAAAAGCAATATTAGGTTTGTATGCTACGGCGTATTGCTTGGTAGCATCGATAATTTGCTTATTAAATTCGAAAATTGGGTCTTCAAACTCTAATAAATGTTTTGGAAGTTTTTGAAGGTCGGTATCCAACCCAACACATAAATAGGATTTTTTGGACAATATTTGTCCGAAAAGTTCTTGTTTTGTCATTGTATTGTCAATATATATTACTCAAATCGGTAAAAAAATACCATAGAACACAGGCCCTATGTTGATTTACTCTGTTTGAGTTTTGTTAATTTTCGGGCAGGAATGTTAAGTAGCTTAAATCCTCCTCTCTGCATAATTCATTAGCCAAATCTTGCAACTGGCTGGCAGAAACCATTCGAATCTGAGCAAATAGCTCTTCCAGTGAGTCAATTCGATTGATATCGAGCAGACTTTTGGCCATCATTAACATAAAGCTCATATTTCCCTCTTCAGACATTGCCATCTGCCCCATGAGTTGTTCTTTGGTATGATGTAGTTGAGTTTTGGTGAGTGGCACCTCTCTAAGTGTTTTGAGTTCTTTCAAAATCAAAGCATTCGCCTTTTTCAAGTGCTTTTGTTCGGTAGCATAATAAATTCCCCAATACCCCGTATCAATAAATGGTGTGTATCCAGCATCGATTGAGTATACTAATCCATTTTTTTCTCTTACTGCCAAATTCAGACGAGAATTCATTCCCGGACCGCCCAAAAGATTAATAAGCATAAAAAATGGCAAACGTTGAGCATGCGTAATTTCATAGGCAGTACGTCCGATAGCCACATGAGCTTGGGTTATACTACGTTTGAGGTTTACAATTTTTGGAGCATATAAAGCTGGCGGAGTTCTTACCAAACTCGAACTTTTGGTAGGGATATCCTTCATGTATTTCTCAACTAAAGCTAATACCTTTTTGAAGGGCATATTACCAACAGATGAAAATATGATTCGACTAGTATCCAGATTTTCATCAATAAAATTCAATAAATCTTGTCGTGTAAATCCATTTACACTCTCCTGAGTGCCTAAAATATTGCATCCAAGTTGATGGCCCGAAAATATAAGTTCATCAAAGTCATCTTGGATAGCATCCTCTGGAGAATCGTAATACATAGACATTTCTTCGAGGATAACGCCTCTTTCACGTTCTAGCTGCTTTTCGGGAAACACCGAACCAAATGTAATGTCTGAAAGAAGCTCTAAAGCTCGTTCATAGTGCGGAGTAAGCACGGATGCATGAAAACAAATTTTTTCCTTTGTTGTATAAGCGTTTAGTTCTCCACCAACGACTTCGAGCCTGTTGATAATCTGGAGAGATGAGCGTTTTTCCGTTCCTTTAAATGCCATGTGCTCCCAAAAATGAGCGAGGCCTTGTTGATGAGGTTTTTCGTCGCGGCTTCCCATATCTAGCATCAAACCTATATGTGAGATTGCTGTATGAGTTACTTGGCGATGTACAATTCTGATACCGTTGGGTAATGTATATTCTTGAATTCCGTCCATTCTAATGAATTTCCTTGTTTGATGGTGGTTCTCAGACAAGTTGTTTACTAATTTTCTAAGCTATTTCTATAGAACCACAAAGTTACACAATTTTGAGGCGAATCTGTTGGTTAGCAAAACTACTTACGAAAATAAGATGCCTGTAAGTATTAACACATTTTTATATAAATACATTCTGGAAGAAGAAAGTTTAGGTATTTTTGTTTTTTTAGTATAATCACATTTTCCCAAGAAGTATGCGAATTGGATTTGATGCAAAGAGAGCGTTTCAAAATTTTACTGGACTAGGTAATTATAGTAGATTTATTATTCAATCTCTTTTGGATTCGCCATCGGAGCATGAGTATTTTGCTTACACGCCAAAATTAAACGAAAAAGTACATTTTTCGAACCGCTTGAGGATAGCACTTCCTCAAACTGCCATGCCAAAGTCTTTATGGAGAAGTTGGGGAATCAATCAACAGCTAAAAAAAGACCATATCGATATCTTTCATGGCTTGAGCAACGAATTGCCATGGCAGATACAACAATCTGGTATTAAGTCTGTTGTGACTATCCATGACTTGATATTTATGAGATATCCTGAGTTATATCCAATGATTGACCGATGGATTTATCGAAGAAAATTCAAAGCTGCCTGTGAACAAGCCGATTGTATTATAGCTATTAGCCAACAAACCAAACAAGATATTGTGGAGATGCTTCAAATATCTCCTTCCAAAATAGAGGTAGTATACCAAGACTGTGATCCAGCCTTTAGAAAAAAACTTCCTTCAGAGCATATCTCGGCAGTTAGGAAAAAATACCAGCTTAACAAACCCTATATCTTATGTGTGGCAACCATTGCTGAAAGAAAAAATCAATTAACCTTGGTGAAGGCATTTGAGGCACTACATAATTCAGAAATAGAGTTGGTGTTGGTTGGGGGAAAAAGCAGCTATCAATCGCAAATAGAAGAATATATCCGACAAAAGAACTTAACAGGAGTTCATATTATCAATGGAGTACCATTTTCAGACCTTCCTGCCCTTTATCAAGGCTCAAGCCTGAGTGTTTATCCTTCTATCTTCGAAGGCTTTGGAATTCCTATCGTCGAAGCTCTCCATTCGGGGGTTCCTGTTATTGGAGCCACTGGCTCTTGCCTAGAAGAAGCAGGTGGACAAGGTGGTATTTATGTAAACCCATACGATATACAAGATTTGGCACATCAAATTCAGCGTGTGTTAAGTGACTCAGAGTTAAGCCATTCTGTAGTACAAGTTGGTCAAAAACATATTGCCAAATTCTCTTCTACAGAAATCGCAAAAGAATTAGAAAAAATTTATAAAAAAATTTAATAATTAGCAAACGGTTAAATATTGCCCTAGAACGTAAAAACGAACATTTGGTAAGTTTTTTAAACTGTATTATTAAAATTCAAACAAAAAATAAAGAAATAGTTCTACTATACACACCAACAATAGGCACGATTTTTGAAATTACGTAAAGTATTGAGACATAGTGAAATAATCCTAACGCTTGTTAAATTTAATACCTAAGTAATTTACCGCCCCATGAAGAAAAATAGTCTTTTACTATCTAAACTAATAGATAGGACTAAGGGCTTGATGTGTATGTCCTTACTTATTTGTAATTTATTTTCAATTTTAGCAAAATCAAATGACTCCTCAATGGGGTTTTCGGTCAACTATCCAAAGTATGCGAAAATCGGTCAAGAGGTTTCTTTCAATTTTGCTACAAGATTGAATATCCATCGAATTCGCGTGTTCGTGAATGGAAATAGTCTGGGTTCTACCTATGTTTCTAACAACCACGCCGAGTTCAAATTCAAGTTTGTATATGCTAGTACCAAAAAGCTCAAATTCGTCGGCTTCTCTTCCGACAACTACAGCATAGGTGAAATTCTCGGTGAAATTACGATTGCAGGAAAAAGACAAAAATTAGAAGAGCCAACGTACGAATTCACAAACGCTGGTTTGCCTCAATACAGCAGCGACAAAATTTATAGTCCTAATAGTGGTAACGCTACTTCGGCTCTATCGGGGGCTAATGTGGTGTACCCAAACCCTAATGTGCCATTAACTTTTTCGGATACCTTCGACGAAAATAATAAAGGAATTTCTGGATACAACTATAATGGAGTCAACGACCAACCGACCAATGAAATAGCATTGTCTTTTTTTAGTAGTATTCAAAATGAGGTATTGCCTCTAGCACGAAAATACAGGCTTCCAGCTAGTGTAATCATGGCAATGGCGGCTTTGGAAAGTGGCTATGGCTATAGCAAAACTGCAACGATAGCTAACAATTATTTTGGTATAAAACAGTGGAAGCCATCGCCTGACGGCTTTCAACTGAAAGGCCAACCAGATGAGCATAACGGTCGGGTAAGGGTAATTGGGCAAGCGAGTCCTGGGCAATATATTTATGACGAATCGAAAAGAAAAGATAATTGGTACCGATCGTTCAAGTCAAGAGCTGATTGTATAAAATTCTTGGTTGAGGAAGTATTTCTTCATAAAACAGGCAAATGGCGTCGAGATTATTCGGGGGCTGTGCGCGAGTATCAAAACAAACTAGATAGAGGTTGGAGCAAACAAGATGCGGCTTACCATTTTGCCTATTTATTAGGGGCTAAAGGCTACAATCATTTAGGTGGGCGATATTATGCAGATAGAACCTTTAAAATTATAGAAAAATATAATCTTATATATTTTGATTAACAACCATTTTGAGCAAACTCTAACTTTTTTGAATTACCCCACAACGAACTAAAATTAATCATCTCAAAATTTAGTCAATGCGTAAATGCGGGCTTATTATTTGTAAAAATTTCACTTACAAAGAATATTACCTCACATTCGAGCACTCATCCTTTTTGGTTTTAGGATAAAAACCATGAATCATCACGAGTTGGGTGAAAGTAATTAAGTAAAAAATTGGGATTCAAGCAGTACAGACGCAATGATTGCGACTTGATATTTGCATCTGAAGCCAAGTAAAATCTTGCATGATAGCATCAAAAAAGCGGTCGAAAAAGTATTTTTCGACCGCTTTTTTGATAAATATTTAGCGCATAATCTCAATCCTAAAAATTCGGAATGACTTATGTTCTAGCTTATTTGCTGATAGACTAGTTTTGGGCTGCAAGTAAATACAATACTGCCATACGAACAGCCACACCGTTTTCTACCTGATCTAGGATAATAGAATGATGAGAGTCTGCAGCATCAGAAGTCAACTCTACTCCACGGTTAATAGGGCCTGGGTGCATCAGTACGATTTCTTTGTCTAGCTCATCCAACATTCTTTTATTGATACCATAGTACAAAGAATACTCACGCAAAGACGGAAAATATTTAATTTGTTGGCGCTCCAACTGAATACGTAATACATTGGCTACATCACACCATGCCAAAGCCTTCTTTACATCGTGGCAAACTGTTACTCCCAAATCAGTAATATGACGAGGAATCAACGTAGACGGCCCGCATAGCATTACTTCAGCACCTTGTTTTTTGAGGGCAAAAATATTAGATAGTGCCACCCGTGAGTGTAATATATCCCCAATAATAGCGATTTTCTTTCCAGCTAAATCACCCAATTTTTCGCGCATCGAAAACGAATCTAACAGCGCCTGAGTGGGGTGCTCGTGCGTGCCATCACCAGCGTTGACAATATTTGCCTTAATATGTTTTGATAAATAATGAGGCGCACCTGGACTAGCATGGCGCATCACAATCATATCTACTTTCATGGCCAAAATGTTATTGACCGTATCCAAAAGGGTTTCTCCCTTTTTTACAGAACTACCTGCCGCCGAAAAGCTTAGGGTATCAGCAGAAAGCCGTTTTTCTGCTAATTCGAAAGAGAGACGAGTACGAGTTGAGTTTTCGAAAAATACGTTGGCAATAGTCACATCACGAAGAGAAGGAACCTTCTTGATAGGACGATTGATAACTTCTTTAAACTCTGTGGCGGTGGCCATAATGAGTTCGATATCTTCAGGAGTTAGGTCTTTGATACCCAAAAGATGGCGAGTGCTTAATTTTTGCATGGGAATTTATAGCTCAATACGCAGTATGCGATGAAATAAGTCAAAAAAATACACGACTCAGAAGAATCGTGTCATCAGATTATTTTGTAATCAACCAAATTCTATCAGCTTCGTGGCCTTGTTCTTTCCACTCAACCAATACTTTCTCGGTATCAATAGTATTTACTTTTTTACCAACATAGTCAGGTTTTACTGGCAAATCACGATTGTAGATACGATCCACCAAAACACATAATTCTACCTTATCAGGACGACCAAATGCCGTCATGGCATCCAAAGCAGCACGAACCATACGACCCGTAGCCAAGACATCATCTACCAAAATAACTTTTTTGTTTTCAATCAAAAAAGGCACTTTGGTTGCATTAGGCTTGAGAGGTTCTCGGCGGCGAAAATCATCGCGATAAAAAGTAGCATCTAATTGTCCTAATGGAATATTTTTACCTGTTATGCTCAACAATTCTTCTTGAATACGTTTGGCAAAAAAGATACCTCTTGGTTGTAAACCAATGATGACACTATCAGTAAAATCTTGATGATTCTCGATCAATTCTTGACAGAGACGGCTGATAGTAATCTCTAAAAGGGGGCTTGAAAGAATAAGTTTCCGTTGCATCGGGTGCAAAGATAATATTAAATTATGAATTGTTCGTGCCAAGATTGTTTATGAGTAACAAAATTAAGGCTTTGTTGAATGAATGAGAAATAAAAAACAAATAGAATGTGGTTTTAGTGTAAAAGTTTGGGGGATACTAAAAAACTTGTTTAATACGCCTTGCTTTTTCACAAACCCCAATAGTAACTGATAAGAATCAGTAGCAAGTCCCTAATTTTGTAAATTACTATCCCCAACCCCATTTTAGGGTTTTTATTTACTTTTAAACAATTTTCAAACTCATGCAAAGAAGAAACTTTCTTAAGCAATCTGGCTTACTTGCCGCTGGAGCGTTGGCGCTCAACTCCTCAGACCTATTTGCCAACGCAAACAGCAAAATCATCAAAACATTCGGGGTTCAATTATACAGTGTTCGTGATGTATTGCCAAAAGACCCAAAAGGTGTGATGACACAATTAGCAGCAATGGGGTACAAGCAATTTGAAAGCTATGGTGGTGCCAAGGGTTTTCTTTGGGGCATGTCACCTAAAGAAATTAAATCATTTTTGGGAGATATAGGTGTACAAATGGTAAGTACTCACTTCAACTATACTGGCGAAATCAAAAATCCAGAGGAATTAAAAAAGAGTATTGATTTGGCAGCTGAGGCAGGACTAAAGTATATCCTTTGCCCTTACTTAGGTGCACAAAAAACTTGGGACGACTGGAAACGTATTGCTGATAAATTTAATGAAGTGGGTGAACAAGTCAATAAAGCTGGTCTGAAATTTGGTTATCATAACCATGACTACTCTTTTCATTTACTTGATGGTAAAATGCCGCAAGAGTTTTTGTTAGAAAACACAGATCCATCAAAAGTAATGTTTGAATTGGACTTATGTTGGATTGATGTGGCTGGTGTAAACACAGCCGAGCACCTCAAAAAATATGGTAAGCGTTACGAGCTTTGTCATGTAAAAGATTACAAAAAAATAGATGGCAAACCTGTACAAAATGACCTCGGCAAAGGAAGCGTAGATATGAAAAAAACGCTTCGTGCGGCACTCGACAATGGCATGAAGTATTTTATGGTAGAACAAGAAGAATATCCAGAATCGTCTTTGGCTAGCTTAAAATACGACGCAGCATTTATGAAAAAGCTTTCAATTTAGCATTACCAATAGTCTGCTTTAGGCTATAAGCTTTAGGTATTAAGCCAAAATGCTTTTTTGTATTCATTGGGAGTATTTTTGCCGAAAGCCCATTGCTGAAAGCCGAAAGCCAAAATTTGATTTTTATATTACCTACTAACTTAGGCAAAGAGAATATAGACATTCGTATAAAACTACACTGCTATCTCTTTGCCTATCTTTATATTGAAACAACTCATACTACACGCTCAATCATTTGAATATCTGCTATTTACAAAAATACCACTACTCCTCTTTTTCAACGTTTAATCTCAACTCACATACTATCCTAAATAATTAATGAAAAGATTTCTCCTCCCATTATTATTATTATGGACTGGGGTAAAAGCACAAGATGCAGAAGTGTTTAAACCAGATTCTATCAAAAAAGAACTCAAAGCTATTCAGATTAAAAACAAACTGAAAGTGGATGGTTTGCTCAATGACGAAGAGTGGCGTTTGGCTCCTAGCTCGCCAAAATTCACTCAAATTGAGCCATTTCAGGGTAATAACCCCAATCATCATACCGAGGTAAAGGTGTTGTACAACAACCATTTTTTGTACTTTGGTATTATTTCGAAAGACTCTTTAGGAAAAAAAGGGCTTCGTGCAACTGACTTCAAGCGGGACTTCAATGCATTACAACATGATTTGGTAATGCTCTCATTTGATGGCTTCAACGACCAACGAAATGCCATTTCGTTGGGCACTAACCCTTATGGCGTTCAGCGCGATTTATTATCATTCGATGATTTGTATTATGATATGGATTGGGATGGTCTTTGGCGCGTTAGAACTAGCCGAACCGACTCAGGTTGGGTAGCCGAAATCGCAATTCCTTGGCAAACCCTTCGCTATCCCAAAACAGCCGATTCTGTCCAAAATTGGGGAATAAATATTTACAGAAATAGAAGACTGAGTAATGAAGTTTCGGCGCTTTCGGCATTTCCACGTTCGTTTACATCCATGCGAATGAACTATGCAGGAAAGTTGTCGAATCTTAAGCCTCCTCCACCAACTTCTAATATTCGCTTTCAGCCTTATTTTTTAACCTCCTATGACCATTATTCAGGCTACGACGCCTCCGTAAAACCAGAGGAGACGAATCTAAAAGTGGGAGGCGAAATGAAATGGGCGATTAATACAAATACTATTTTTGACCTGACCATCAACACAGATTTTGCTCAGGCCGATGCCGACCGTCAGGTGAATAATGTGAGTAGATTTTCGGTTTTTTTTCCAGAAAGAAGACAGTTTTTCCTCGAAAATGCCTCTCTCTTTGGGGTTGGAATTAGCAGAAATCCCGACGAATCGGGAGGTAACATGCGAATTCAACCATTTTTTAGTCGTAGAATAGGTCTGGACGATAAAGGTAATCCTATTCCGATTGAAATTGGGAGTAGGTTGGTTTATCGCTCAGATAAACGAAACTTTGGCGCTATTTTAATGCGACAAAAAGAACTTGGTGATTCGCCTGCAACCAATTTTTTTGTTGGACGTTTTTCTGAAAATTTTGGAAAACAAAACCGTGTAGGAGGTTTATTAACGCTCAAAAATAGACCCGACGGTACAAATGTTGTGAGCACAGTTGATGCCTTTTTTAGGCTTTCTGACACGCACTCCTTAAATACCTTAGTATCTCAGTCTTCTTCAAGTATTACTGGTAAAAATGGCATGACAGCCTACGCCCAATATTTTTTTGTAAACAATCAATTCAAAATTTGGTGGACACAGTCGGTTGTTACAAAAGATTATGACCCTGAATTAGGTTTTGTTTCCAGAAACGACGTAGTTGCCACTACCCCGGGGATTTTTTGGTGGTACCGAGGCAAACGATTACCCTTCAAAAAATGGTTACGGGCATGGGAACCAAGTATTTTTCCTGAGTTTTATCATCAAGCCTCCACTGGCAAACTAATCGAACGAGTGTGGACAATCTATCCAATATGGCTCAACCTACAAAGTGGCGCATATTTGGGGTATAGCATCAACCCCACTTATCAGTATTTGACTGAAGCCTTCGAACCACTTGGCGTAAAAATTGGCTCAGGCGAATACAGTTATGTTCGCCATCAGGTATATGCCAGTACAGACCCCTCGCGTGTGCTCAATCTGCAATTGTCCTATTCGGGCGGAACCTATTTTAACTTAAAACTCGATGCAGCAGACTTGACATTACAATTTGCGCCAATGCCACATATCTCTTTATCAGGTAGATTTAACAGGAATTATTTCTCGAAAGTTGGTGACGCCCAAACCACATCTAATGTTGATTTGTACTCAATGGAAGGCAGATTTGCCCTGAATCCAAGATTGCAATTGATTGGTTTTTATCAAAGAAATTCAGAAAATAGCTCCCAAAATTATAACATCAGATTTTCGTGGGAATATCAGCCTTTATCTTATATCTATTTGGTATTTAACCAACAATCCTTTAATCCATACATGGAAAGAGTACGAGTAGAAAACCATGTAATTACAAAAATTAGCTATTTGAAACAGTTTTAGTAATAGAGGTAATAGAAAAAAGTAGATTTCTTTCAAATTTCAATATCCCAAAGCAAACCCCTCCAACTCATAGAATTAGAGGGGTTTGCTTTGGGATATCATTTAGGATAACAGCGAAAAATTTCCTTTTGACTACCTCAAATCTTTGAATCTTGGTAAAACCAAATCTTTGGAAGATACAATTGGGTTTTCGACACCCCAGTCGATACCGAGGTCGGGGTCATTGTAAATAATACCAGATTCGGATGCTTTGTGCCAGTATTCAGTGCATTTGTACAAGAATACGGTTTCTTCCAATGCCACAAAACCATGTGCGAATCCTGCAGGAACAAATAACATATTCCCCACAGTTGAATCCAATTCAAATTTGGCGTGTTGACCAAAAGTAGGAGAATTACGGCGAATATCTACCACTACATCTATCACCTTTCCTGTGATTACACGCACCAATTTGCCCTGTGCAAACGGGTCATACTGGAAATGCAAACCACGAATTACACCAGGTTTTGACCAAGAGTGATTGTCTTGAACAAAATTTCCTGGTATACCATTTGCTTCAAAAAGTTTTTGATTATACGATTCGTAAAAAAAACCTCTTTCGTCTTCGAATTTAGTGGGGTAGCATTCGATAACTCCTTCTAAGGCTGTTGTCTTAAACTGCATTATTAACGAAATTGAATAGACTAATTAAAAATTTGTTTTGAGATTCTCCAAAGTTAGTTTTTTCATAACGAATCCTAAAATTATTTTAAAGGAATCTACTTGTTTCACAACGACTATGTAATATTTTAGTTTTTTAAGTTAGGTCACAAAATAAAAATTAATTTTTGAGCTTTCGGCTTTCAGGTATGGACATTCGACAAAAAAACATCTCTAACTTTACTAAAAAACAATTTTACACACTTTGCCTTTTACCTCCAACAAATTACCTAGGTATAGTAAAAGTTCAAAAACTATTTAGAATAAACTCCTACCTTTGTGATGTATTTCTGCCAAAAATATGGCTCCAAAAGCGCAAAAAAAACGTATGCATATCTATCTTCATATTCCATTTTGTAAACAGGCTTGCTATTATTGCGACTTTCATTTTAGTACTTCTTTATCACAAAAAGAGGCTATGATAGATGCCATTTGTCAAGAAATTTATCTTCAAAAGCATTATTTAAAAAAAACCTCTATATCGACGGTCTATTTTGGCGGTGGCACCCCTTCTATTTTAGATGAAACCTCGCTTCATGCGATTTTTTCGGCATTACATCAAACATTCATTATTTTACCTGAGGCAGAAATTACCCTAGAGGCCAATCCTGACGACATCACTAGCGAGAAGCTGCGTATGTTCAAAAAATTTGGTATCAATCGACTCAGTATCGGTATACAATCTTTTCATGAGCCACATCTCCTACAAATGAATCGCGCTCATAATGCAAAAGAGGCCGAAACTTGCGTTCAACTAGCGCAAGATGCGGGCATCGACAACATTACGATAGATTTGATTTACGCAATTCCTGCGCCAAGTCATGAAATTTTATATGCAGATTTAGCCAAAATCGAAGCCCTCAATCTTAGTCACGTTTCGGCCTATTGTCTCACAATCGAACCTCAAACGGTTTTTGGCAAGTGGACCAAACAAGGAAAAATGCCCAATATAGATGACGACTTCTCGGCCGAACAGTTCAGTATTTTAGTTAAAACCCTGCAAGATATGGGTTACGAACAATACGAAATATCAAATTTCGCCCGAAATCAACACTACTCCAAGCACAACACAAGCTACTGGAAACAAGAGGAATACCTAGGAATTGGTCCATCGGCACACAGTTTTAATGAGCATAGCCGACAGTACAATATTGCCAACAATACCAAATATATCCAGCAAATTAACCAAGGTGTCATTCCTGCAACTTTGGAATACCTATCAAAAGAAGATCAAATTAACGAATATTTGCTCACAGGACTCCGAACAATTTGGGGTTGTAACATCGAGTATTTGGATAATTTACTTGGGAGCTCTTTTATTGATTTACAAAAAAACTTTCTTCAACCAATATTCAATGCTGGACATATCGAAATCCAACAACAAAGCTTAAAACTTACACAGGCTGGCAAACTTTTTGCCGACCGAATTGCCTCAGATTTATTTATTGAATCATAAGCCCCTGTACCCTTGCTTGATGGTATGGCATAACATGAAAAATACTAAAAATTTGTGGTCGAAAACACTTTATGATTCAAAATCAATATTTTGTATTTTTTCTAGAAATACTTCTTAAAAGTATGACAAAACCCATGAGATTTTTGAGTAATTTTGTAATATTGAACTCATGGCTCATAACCTAATCCACAAGTTAAGAAAAACGCTTCATTTGACAAATTGATTGCTTTATGGGAAAAAATACATTCAAAATCACTGAGCAAGAACCAATGGAAGAAACCACAACCAAGCCGAGTTGGTGGCAACGATACAAAGCATTTAGAGAAAAAAATACTTTTGCACAATACCTACAACGTCTTTTCCTAAAAGCACTCTTATATTTCTTAGGAATTTCGCTAGGACTTGTAATTATTTTTAAGTTTGTTCCTGTTTGGTTTACTCCTACCATGTTGGATCGCAAACTTGAGGCACTTGCGGATGGTCGAGACACCGAGATATATTCGGATTGGGAACCATACGAAAATATTTCGAAAGAGGTTGCCCTAGCTGTTGTAGCCTCCGAAGATCAGCTATTCCCAGAACATCACGGGTTTGATTTTGATGCTATGTGGGGGGCATTTCGTCATAATTTTAAAGGTAAAAAAATTAAGGGTGCAAGTACTATCTCGCAACAAGTAGCCAAAAACGTCTTTTTGTGGCAAGGACGTAGCTATGTACGAAAAGCCCTAGAGGCTTATTTTACGCTATTAATTGAATTGATTTGGGGGAAAGAACGAATTTTGGAAGTATATCTCAATGTAGCCGAAATGGGGAAAATGACATTTGGCGTAGAAGCAGCCTCCTTAAAATATTATGGCCATTCTGCCAAATATTTGACACGTACAGAGGCTGCAAGAATTGCCGCAGTGCTGCCAAGTCCCAACCGTTTCTCTATCAAAAAGCCTTCGGCATACGTACAACGCCGCACCAACTTTATCGTTCGTCAAATGAGAGGACTCGGTGGCAAACAATATATCAATAATTTATAGACTAGCCAAATATTATTAAACTTCAAAAGGGTTAAATGTTTTTTTAAGAAGCATTTAACCCTTTTTTATGATATTTTATTTTGAAATACCATCCAATGAGCTCTCCCATTCCTGAGCTCCTAACTTTATTAAACGGTTTGGAAATTTGATAAATTTTGTATTACCTTTGCATACACTCTTGTGAAAATGTCCAAAAACGTTCTTTGAATCTAAATTTCACACGTCAAATTTAAACAACTGTAAAACAGTTTCTTACTTAATTACACATCAATTATCCAGCTTATTCGGATACGTACATTTTCACAAAATAATCCAAAACCTAATCACCATAAAGGTATTCGCCTTCATTCATCAAGACACTGTAACTCTTGGCCACGAATGATTGTTTTTTGTGCTATCCTTTTTTGTGCACAAAGATTATTCAAGAATGACTACTACTTGAATACGGGAAGGTGCAGTAGTCTCGCATAAGGCCGAAAGAGGCTTTTTGCTCTACTTAAACAAACATATATCGTATGAGAAAGACGCTATTACTCTGCATGTTTTTCGCTTTGATAAGCATGCTGGTTTCTGGCTGTAAAGTAAAACAGAAACAACACGACCTTTCTTCTCAAGACAGTCAATCCATCATCACTGATTTATTAGAAGGAGATGAATTGACGAATCAATTGTCTAAGACTTGGACAATCAACAAGGTAAACTACCAAGCAGATTCTAAAAAAGATATGCTTTACCAAAGAGGAGAAGTAGCAAATTTGCGTGATTATTCGAAAGAAAGCTTCAAATTGTCATCCGACGGCACGGTGATACATACCGATGAAGGTGGTGACAAACATGAAGGAAAGTGGAAGCTCGTGGACAACAACACCAAACTAAAAATGGTGTTGGAAGACAAAAAAGAAGTGTTTTGGGATATTTTAAAAACCGACACTAAAACTTTGGTACTCCATTTGAGTGTAAACGCTCGCAAAGTAAATTGGGATATTCAAAAACTTGATGAAATTGATATTCCAACCGCCGCAGTATTCGCAGGTTTTTTCGCCGGCATTGTTGATGAAAATACACAAAACATTAGTATTACTTATCAAATGAGCCCAAGAGGCTAATCAAAAAGGCTAACCAATTGGTTAGCCTTTTTTTGTATTTTATAGTCTATGTGTTAGCTATAACAACTCTTCTGAAGGAATCCACAAATGCTTTTTAAAATCGACTATCTTATCGTTTTTGATGACAATACCCTCAGCTTCTAATAATTCTTGCATACGATTCCCTCCAAAAAAGCCCTTTCCTGTAAGCACACCAAGGCTATTTACCACTCGATGAGCTGGAATAGTGGGGTCGGCATGACAGGCATTCATAGCCCAACCAACTAGCCTAGCACCACTTTTTTTACCCAAAAACTGTGCTATTGCGCCATAACTTGTCACCTTCCCTGATGGAATTAGCCGCACTACGGCATACACATCTTCAAAAATATTCGATTTGTCGGCTGACATTATTCTTCTTCCCTATCTTTTATTTCTTCCAATAACTCTTGATACCAAGCTTCGCCATACTTACGAATGAGTGGTTCTTTCAAAAACTTATAGAGCTCTACGCCCAATTGCTCACCGTGCGAGCAAGCGTCAGAACAAATATGCCAACGGTCATAATTCAGCGCATCATATTGATCATACTTGGTAATTCTTATCGGATACAAATGGCATGAAATCGGCTTTCTCCAAGAGATTTTACCATCGAAATAGGCCTGTTCAATACCACATTTCAAGATTCCCTTGTCATCATACAACGCAAAAGCACACTCACGACCTTTGATAACAGGTGTCGAGAAATCGCCCTCCCAATCTTTCACATAAGTACCCTCTTGTTCGATCACAGCCAGGCCTTCTGGTGATAAATACGGTTTTACGGCATCCAGAATTTCGTTCATAATAGGTAATTCATCATCCTCAAGAGGCGCACCCAAATCGCCTTCTACACAGCATGCACCTCTGCATTTGAGTAAGTCACAAACAAAAAACTTTTCGGCTATATCGTCACTAATGACCGTATTCTCAATTAAAATCATAATACTATTGTATATTCGTTAAATTTTGGGAGTGCTATGAAATAAAATGCTCCATTCAATAAAAATTTAGCGAAATTAAAGTAAATTTTAGATACTTTTATAATTTGGCACTCTAATTGAGTTTATTCCATGAAAGGTAATTTACACTTTATTATTTGCACCTCTACAATTTACGAGGTTTTTAAGCAAAGAAGAAAAATTTTGTAATATCCTTTAATAGTACTCTACACGCTCAATACAAGCGGACAAAATGGTTACTCAGTCTTGCTTTTCTTTTAGATACATGGTTGTTTATTTGCTCCAATTCCAATCATCGAGTAGTGAAGAATCAATTAATATAGAAAACGTTTGGTCCTGATATATAGGCTGGAGTACTAGAGAAGTATTAATAATTAATGCACAAAATATATCTTACTTTTTTAAAAAGTTCATGAAATTATATCGCTACTTAACACTAATTGTTGCACTCTTTCCCAGTCTGGTTTTGGCTCAGGATATACCATCAAGTATGGTTGTTGGCACAGTTAATGTAAAAATTACTGATGAGGCTCGTACCAAAATTTTGGCTGAAATCAGCCCACTGACTATCAATAGAGGCTACTTAGATAGAATGCTCAGTAGAATGCTCACTTACATGCCAGCCGTAGAGCGCATTTTGCAAGAAGAGAAAATTCCAGACGAAATTAAGTATTTATGTGTTCAAGAAAGTTTTCTGAACCCTGATGCTCGTTCTACTTCAGATGCAATTGGCTATTGGCAATTTAAGCGTGAAACAGCCAAAGACTATAATCTGAGAGTGGATGCTGTAGTAGACGAACGTAAACACTTGATGGCATCGACCAGAGCGGCCTGTAGTTACTTCAAAAAACATCGTGATTTGTTGGGTAACTGGGTGGCCAGTATCTTGTCGTATCGTTTGGGCTATACCAGCTTTCGAAAAGCTAAGGAAATGGAATGGGCCAACAAATCCGAAATCACTGTCACCGGCGATACAGATTGGTATATCATTCGCTTTTTGGCATATAAACTAGTATTAGATCAAGAGTATAATAAAGTTAAACAAAACCCTCCTTACAATAATCCTGTACTTTTTGAATACAGTAAAACAAAAGGAAAAAGCCTTTATGAACTCGCTACATTTTTGAAAGTAAGCACACAGGAGCTTGAAGTTTACAATACTTGGCTTACCTCAAAATCTATCCCAGACGACAAGGATTATACTGTTTATTTGGTAGTTGAGCCTTCCAAATATCAAGATTTAATCAATCTGGTAGATAAAGATAACAGCACTGGTATAAGCGGCGGCTCGAGTGGTGTTTCTCCTGCACCTAATTATCCTGACGTTCCTGGTTCGGATATAGGTTTTCCTGTATTAAAAAGGCTTTCTCCAGCCAATACCAACCCTAATGAACCCATCTATTATGAAATAAATGGAAAAAAAGGAATCTTAGCATTAGAAGGCGACACACCCGAGAAAATTGCTGATAGAGGCAATATTAGCTTGAAGAAATTCCTCAAATACAACGACTTGGAAGATAATGAACGTATTATTCCAAACCAAGTGTATTACCTACGCAAAAAAGACCATAAAGCACAGGTTGCCTTTCATACGGTTCGTGGAAACGAATCTCTCTGGCAGATTTCTCAGATGTATGGCATCAATTTGGATGATTTGAAGGAAAAAAACAGAATTACAACAGTACAACGTCTTACAAAAGGAAGACTTTTGTACTTAATTGACTCGCGCTCACCAAAAGATGATATTTTGATTGTAAAGGAAGATCCAGCTTCTCCAAAGCCACAAGACCCTACACCAGCACCAATCAAGGAGCCGGTAAATAATGGTGCTAATACCAATAATCCGATAGACACCAAAATGCCTACTCCGATTATTAAAAATCCAGATACACAACCCAAACCAAACAATGAAGGTACAACTGGAACTGTAAACCCTCCAAAGAAAGACCCAGTAGATCCATTGGAGCCTGTGTATCCGAATACTCCAAAGCCTACAAATCCAACTCCCTCTGTTCCTTCAGGAGCGTATGATTCCAAAAAGGGGATGTTTCAGGGAACACACCGTGTAGAGCATAAACAAACTTATTTTAGTATTGCTAAGCAATACAACATGACCGTAAACGAGCTCTATGAGTTGAACGGACTTGATGCCAGCGTTACTTTGAAAGTAGGTCAAGAACTAAAAGTGTATAAAAACAACGCAGAGGCAGACGCAATAATAGGCAACAAGGACGCGGTTATTCCTGTAGATACTAAGAAGAATAAACCAGTGGTGGTTGATGAACCAACTGTCCCTAATCCTTCCAAACCTGTTGAGGTCAAAAAATCAACTGATGAGGAAAGTAAAGAAAATAAATTTATTGTTTCAACAAAGAACCCAATATTCAAAATTGTACATACCGTACAAAAGGGAGAAACAATTTTCAGAATTGCGTCTTTTTATGAGGTGAGTCCAGAAAATTTGAAGAGTTGGAACAATCTTTCGTCAAATTATGTAGAAATTGGACAAGAGTTGACCATCCCAGGAGAATATGCTCGAATTCCAAGTAAAGAAGAATACGTTAAGCCAATTACCCCAGAGGTAGAGAAAAGCCAAGACCAAAAGTATCACACTGTAAAAGCTGGCGAAACGGCCTATCGAATTTCGATAATGTATAATTTATCGGTTCCTCAACTGCTAAAGATAAATGGTTTGTCAGGGCCAACTATTTCGGTAGGACAAAAACTCAAAGTAAAATAAAAGATTTCATTTTGCACTAAAATTACAAGTTGAGATGCAACGATTGCTTCTCAAACCATTCATATCTAGTATAAAAGCATCAAAAAAGCGGTTGAAAAAATATTTTTTCAACCGCTTTTTTGATAAAAACTTGGAGAATTATTCAAAGTCCTAAACTTAGCAATACCTTCAAGATAAGTATGAATACAAAATCAGATACGAGTTATGTGTTTAGGCACAAGCCAAAGAGTGTTAAATGTTA
>NZ_JBMLSD010000224.1:0-26508 GCF_049240685.1 Flectobacillus sp. | reverse complement strand
CAAAATCAGATACGAGTTATGTGTTTAGGCACAAGCCAAAGAGTGTTAAATGTTATTTTGGGCTATTTTGATAAAAAATCTTATCACAACTCGACTAAAATTGAACAAATAGGCCTTTATATAATATCGTATGGCTGGCTCATGATTTAAGTATTGGATTATAATTTTCGCGAAATCATGATTCCATCTCTCAAGGGCAATAAGATATTCTCAGTTCTGGGATCGTCGTGACACATTTTATTAAAATCTAACAAATTTCTAGTGTCTTTATCTATTTTTTTTCCTTCCTCTATATTCGCTACCTTGCCGCTCCATAGTACATTGTCGGATAGGATATATCCACCTTTTCGAACTTTATCAAAAACTAAGTGATAGTATTTTGAATAATTCATTTTATCGGCATCAATAAAAACCAAGTCAAAGACATCATCTAGCGTTGGTATAATTTCGGCTGCATCGCCAATACGATAGTCTATTTTGTCAGAATATGGTGATTCTGTAAAAAAACCTCTGGTAAAAGTTTCCAACTCCTCATTTACATCTATCGTAATAATCTTACCATCGTCGACCAATCCCTCTGCCAAACAAAGCGCCGAATAACCCGTATAAGTCCCAATCTCCAGAATACGACGTGGGCGCATCATATAACTTACCTCTGCCAAATATCGCCCCTGTAAATGACCAGAAAGCATACGAGGCTGTAGGATTTTGACATGCGTATCTCTATTCAACTTTCTCAACAACTCACTTTCTGGCGTAGTGTGCTGTTCTGAATAATCATTTATATTTTGTGGAAGAAAATCCATGATAAACTAAGTTTTAACTTCTTAAGTTTATACGCAAAATAAAATTTGATTTTTAGCTTTCGGCATTCAGCAAAAACATATCTATTGTTACTAAAAGACAATTTAAAACGCCTTGCCTTGTACCTAAAAATAAAAAAATTAAATCTTATTTTTCACGAATACTTGCTAACTTAAGTAGCAGGAAAGATTACAATAATAGTATCTCAAAGGTAAAAATTGAGGACAACCTTTTGATTATAAATACATTACAATAACTAATTTACTGTTAGCGAATAACGTCTTTTTACTTATATTCAATAAACCTATCCTATTTTGATACTTTATTTGGTTGCGATATAGAAAAAGTCGAAACAGTTTTCAGCATCATCATTAATAAAATAATCTTGCCAAGTAATATCTGAAACCAATTTTCCATCGCTTTTCTGAATGATATTACGACTTAATCTGTTGGCAATATCGTACGGAATTTGTAACATCCATCTTGGAAGACGGTATTGTAAATTAAAAATGTCAAAACGAGTGATTTTTTCTACCGAACGCTTATTTTCTTCATAATACGCCATCACTTTGGCATTTCCATGAATGCCTCTTGTTTGGATTGTTGGGAATACTTTTAAAATCAAGCCTTTTAATTCATCAGCAAGATACTCGCGTACATGCCAAGGATTGCGGCTCAAAGAATATTTACGATTTACAGTAGTCAAAATCAACTTTCCTCCAGGTTTCAACACACGGTAAGCTTCTTTGATAAATGCCAAGTCATCTTCGATATGCTCGATTACCTGAAACGTAACAATGTAGTCGAAGGTATTATCTTCTAGCCCTTTTAGCGGGGGCAAAAACATATCGATAAACTTGAATGTGGGATACTCAGCAGATAATTTCGTCATCAAAGGTTCATTCTTATCCACACCTGTGTAATTAGTAACCGATGGTGCCAAAACAGCAACACCACGGCCAGTACCACAACCAATCTCGAGTAGGTTGCCTGAAACCATTTTAGCGGCTTCGATATAAGGGAATAACAAACGCTGATGCACAGGATTGTCGGATACAATTTCGGAAGATGCGATTTCTGTAGTTTTATACATTGTATTCTTTAGTAAAATCCAATTTGTCAAAAAAAGTGTGAGTATCCACGCTTTGTTACTTGGAGTCTTTGTATTTTTTTTCAAAATTACCGCTTTTGCTTGACATCAGAAAAATACTCCTTAAATTGGTTCGTTATTTATCCAAAATAAGTTTGGGTCAGTTGATTTTTTAGGGTATTTTCCCTTTTTGCACTGAAACATCACAAAATTCCCTACGCTTTGTGGGTCGAAAACGAGCTTACTCATATTGAATTCCTATGAAACAATTACTTTACCTCTTTGTCGCACTTATTTTATTGAGTGGATGTACAGCAACAAATTCAACGGTACGGCCATCTGCTGGTAACCAAGAAAACCGAGTTGTTTCACAAAGAATACTTACCAAAAGTAAATTTTTGGATAATGGTAACACTTTGAGGGTTTATGTCAATTTCTTTCTTGACCGTCCTTCTTCTTTGGCAGAAGTGAGTAAAGAAATTGTAATCAACTATCAATTATTTGCCGAATACAACAGCAATAAGCAAGCTTTGGCCAGTGGCAATGTTAATATCTCGACCAACCCACTCCTCGAAGATAATGGTTGGTATATTGCATCGTTCGATGTCCCTAAGCCAAAAGACTTATTCACGGGTGTTGTTTTTACGGAGATACGCGATAATCGAACCAACAACAAAACAATTAACGATTGTTATGTTAGATTTCAATCAGGGAAGGTGGGCGATTATTATATGTTTTTTGATAAAACTGGCAACAAACCTATTTTACAAAGTTTTATCAACGCTGGCGACTCTGTCATGCTTAAAAGCTTGGACAATAAAAGCATTCTATTCAAAACAATGCGGTATAAATATGATTTTGACCCAGCGCTCTCTCCTATGGCTACAGGACAGCGTGTACCGCAAAAAAGCTTATATACCGACTCGGTTTTTAGCATACAAACCAATAAGGTAATCCAACTCAACATAGAATCTTTGTATTATATGACCCGAGATACCTCTGAAGCCTTTGGTATTGGCCTGATGGTGGTAGATAAACGCTTTCCTAGAATGACCCGACCTGAAAATTTGGTTAAACCTCTGATTTATATGAGTACAACAACCGAAGCCGCAGATTTGAGAAGTTCTCACGAACCCAAAAAAGCACTTGATAACTATTGGTTGAATATCATGCAAGGCAATCAAAACAATGCCAAAAGAACCATTAAGGCTTTTTACCAACGGGTAGAACAAGCCAATAAACTTTATAGTACCTATAAAGAAGGTTGGAAAACAGATAAAGGAATGGTGTGGATTATCATGGGAGACCCTACTAAAGTTGTTCGCACAAAAGATAAAGAAATCTGGACATACACCCGAAATAGTCAATATTCGGAAGTTAACTTCACATTCAACAGACGAGCGAATCAATTTACTGAAGATCATTACGAGTTGCAACGCTACGCCGAATATCAGTCTATTTGGTATCCAACAGTTGACCAATGGCGTAACGGAGATGTTGTTGTAAAATAATCATAAGGTTAATAAGTAGGAAAACGTTATTAGTTAATAGTGTTTTGGTTATCTGAAGATATTCATAATCAAAAGGGTATAGTCATATTTTGCCTCAGATATACTGTTAATTTAATCTTTCTTTTTACATAGATAAAAAAATTTAATTTTTGAGCCTTGAGCAAACGGCAAAACAAAAAACATTTTAAAACTCTTTGCCTGGTGTTTAAAACACAAAATTTTATAAGTCGATTTTATTGATTATCTGAAACATGAGACATCCCTAATTTAGTGATTTTGTGAAAATTTGTATTCTAACAGTAGAGACGCTATGATTGCGTCTCAAGCCATTTATATCGAGCATAATAGCATTTAAAAAGCGGTTGAAAAAATAATTTTCGACCGCTTTTTTGATAAAAACTTGAAGAATAATCCTATTCCTAAAAATTCGGGATGACTCATGATTGAGATAAGAATGCGCTAGTTGTTGGTTACTGCCAAAAACTTTACGAACTTTGCTAAAATTTTTCATTAACAAGCAGCAAAGGTATTTATATCTATCTGATTGTTAATTCCAAACATAGCTTTAGGCTATATTTATATTCAACAAAATGTCATTCGAACAAAAATCTGATGGGCCTAAAAAGCCTTTCAAATATTTTAATCATGCGCCGAAACCCGACAATAAAGATATTGTTTTTGGGGTTCAATCGGTATTGGAGACACTGCGCTCAGGGAAAGAAATCGATAAGATTTTAGTACAAAGAGAATTGGGTTCTATTGAAGTGTTGGAGTTTGCTCGCCTTCGTGGTATTCCCGTTCAAAAAGTTCCTACAGAAAAACTAGACCGTGTTACTCGCAAAAATCACCAAGGGGTAATTGCATTCGTATCTGCCATCAACTACGCCAAGTTAGACAACGTGGTAGCAGGTATCTACGAAAAAGGAGAAACGCCTTTACTTTTAATTTTGGATAGAGTAACCGATGTTCGAAACTTTGGGGCAATTGCTCGTACAGCAGAATGTACTGGTGTTCATGCCATCGTAATTCCAACAAAAGGGGCAGCACAAATCAACGCAGATGCTATGAAAACCTCATCTGGAGCGCTCAATTTCTTACCAGTTTGTCGCGAAGAAAGCCTTGCCCAAACTGTAAAATACCTTCAAGAATCAGGTATTCAGGTAGTTGGTTGTACCGAAAAAGTTTCGAAAAATTTATACGAAGTGGATATGACAATCCCTACGGCCATCATTATGGGTTCTGAAGAAGATGGTATATCGGATGAGTTGTTGAAAGCAGCAGACGAACTAGCCAGTATTCCAATGGCTGGGCGTGTAGGTTCATTGAATGTTTCGGTAGCCAATGGTGTAGTATTGTACGAGGCTGTTCGTCAAAGACTTTTATAGTATACTATTATGAAGATTTGCAGAAAAAAACATATTCATGCTAATTTCTGCAAATCTATTAATGCTCATCTGTTATTCCTCAAGAGCGATATTTTGAGATATTACTCTTTCTCCACAGTTCAAAACTCCAAATTTTAGCTTCTTATCAAAGAATGCCGTTCACTCAATAATCGGAGTTAGATTCCACATATTCAAGGAAGTATTCATAATTTTGATTAGGAATCAAAAGGAAGAGTTGAGTTTCATCGATTTTAGTACAAACGTATTTCTTAATTACCTGCTACTAATCTTGTATAAGTACTTCTCCATTCTCGAATACCAATTTTTCGCATTTTTTTGCATCGCTTAAATTAGCCAAAATAACATTTATTGTGGGCATTTCGTTTTAGAGATGTACACGTTCGGAATTAGAAATAATTAGTTACCATAAATAAGTTCGGAATATGAAAAGCTCAATATCATTGGTATTGAGCTTTCTTGTTGTAGATTTAAGGCCTATTGTCGCTTGATTACTGCTGGTGAGGCCTGAGCAGTGGGATATACCAAAATATCCGCTAAAACAACATGAGCAGGACGAGTAACGGTAAAGGCAATAATATCAGCGATATCCTTGGCCACTAGCGGCTGAAAACCTTGATAAACTGCATCAGATTTTTGAGCATCTCCTTTGAATCTTACCATCGAAAACTCTGTTTCGACAGCCCCAGGAGCAATATTCGTAACTTTAATATTATGCGGATTCAAATCGAGGCGCATTCCTTCTGAAATAGCTTCCACGGCTGCTTTTGAGGCACAATATACATTACCATTTGGATATGTCTGCTTGCCTGCGATAGAACTTATGTTTACGATATGCCCAGTCTGACGAGCAATCATCCAAGGCATCACGACTTTGGAAACATAAAGCAGCCCCTTCACATTGCCATCTATCATGGCATCCCAGTCGGCTACATCACCGTCTTGAATTGTACCCAAACCGTGAGCATTACCCGCATTATTGAGCAAAATATCCACTTGTTTTAATTCTTCTGGAAGACTATTCAATGCTGTTTCTACAGCCTCACGGTCGCGTACATCAAATGTTAAGGTATGTACTTTTACTTTAGATGATAACTCTTCTTTCAACTCATTGAGGCGCTCCACACGTCGGCCACAAATGATTAAATCTATCCCTAATTCGGCAAATGCTTCTGCGGTGGCTCTACCTATACCAGATGTTGCACCTGTGATAATGGCTAATTTTGACATAATGTTTATAAGGGCATTTCAGTATAATCCCTCAGTCTATTGTAAAAGTTGTTGATTTGTTCTTTATACAACTTGTGAGCGTGTATAAATTGTTTCTTAAATTAGGTAAAAAGAGTTTTACTTTACACATTAACGAGCGAAGCTATTTGATAGGCGAAAAATCTGTTGGCAATAAATATTCGGATTTCAGATAGACTGTCAACAAACCACCAGCTTTTGCTTCTGTCTCGGCTTTGACTTTTTTCCAAGCAGGGTCAGAGTCAAACTCCTTAAAAGAAGCAAGTCCCGAAGCCTTATCCTTGTGCGCTACAAAGTAGTACAGCATATCATCTGCCCCTTGACTACCCTCGATGGGTGTCCAATATATCAAGTTATGAATACCGTGTTTTTCGAGTAACTCAATTGTATGACTTTTAAAGCGGTCGAGCAAGTTACCAAGATTGTTTGGAGTGGCTTTATAAACCCTTAGTTCAAACACACGATTTCCTATATTTTTCCAATCGTATGGTGAAAAATCAGTCATTTTCAAGTCTACACTTTCTATTTTAGCAACAATCTCTCCCTCTTTTGTGGTTTCTGCCACTACCTTTTTCCATTCTTGATCTTCCACAAAAGCTTTGGAATAGGCTTCTTTGGCAGCCTTATTAGGAAAGGATAATAAATAAACCAACTTTCCCTCTGTGTTGTCGACTGGCACCCAGAAGCCTTCAACTTTCATCTGATGTTTTTTAAAAAGTTTGAGCGTATGAGTTTTGAAACGATTCAATAAGGCATCAAATTTTCCTTCACTAGCATAATACGTACGCAGTTCATACAAACGTTCGTGCGGAGCTTGTGCTTGGAGTGAGGCAATTTTTAGCCATACCAAGAATACCATAATCAGTCGAGGAGCTTTCATAAGAGTTAGATTAGTAAAAAATGCTTTTTTGAGCTGTGGGCTTTGGACAAACAGATGTCTTTGTTTTTTAAAAAAACAATTCTAAACTATTTGCCTATTGCCTAATTCAAATAACTAAAATTAAGGCACTGATAATGAAAAATTTATACTTACAATTCACAACTCGAAATTAGTCGTGTACAAAGGATACAAAAAAGGTCTATTTCCGAAATTCCAAATCCGCAATTGTTAGAAATCTTCCGTACAGTTCTAACTCTTAATCCAGCATTCATACCTACTAACTTCTGTTCCCTCAGAATGATTATTTATAAAAAATCGATTATAAAATCATTCCTTCCCTCCTACTGAATCCCGACAATCTCAACTCTTCTATTTCTTTTCTTACTATCTTCATTATCATTTGGTGCTACGGGTTGCGTACCTCCATAACCCCTGAATGTCAAACGTTTATCATCAATACCCTTGCTCACAAAATAATTCAGAATCACTCTAGCACGATTTTCGGATAAAGCTTTATTCAATCTTGGGTCACCAACGTTATCGGTATGTCCTGCGATTTCGATTTTAGTTTGTGGATTTTGTTTCAACATCGTTACGACTTTATCTAACTCAGGATAAGACTCTTTCTGAAGAATAAAACTTCCTTGTTCGAAATACACGTTGTTGAGTACAAAAGATTTCCCTTTCTCAATTTTCTGAACCACATCTGGAGCATTTTTGGCAGCAGGTGCTTCTGCTTTAGCTACCACAGTAGGAATCTGCGTGTTTTCTTTGGTACGAGACAGTAATATCTCTTTCTTATTGACAACCGATGAAGGCTCTATTTTAGCAGAATAAGGCATATAACCCTCTGCTTGAATTTCTAACTGATACGAAGCAACAGGGCTCAATTCAGCACTAAATATATCGTTTTTCAGACTGAGTGCAAGCTCTTGCGAGGACTTCAAATCGGTCAAATGTGCGGTAACATTGTTCACGATATTTTTATATTTTGCATCAATTACAGAGAAAGACAAGATTGTTTCTTTTTCGAGCCAAATTGCGGTCTTATCCTTATCTTTTTTCATACTTTCATCTAGCGTAAATCGGCCATCGTATAACTTATATCCGTCGGCTTTTACCTCGATGGTATAATTTACTTTATCCATCAATGATGCCAATACATATTCGTTACGAGTATCCGTACTACCTTCGGCAATAGTACCACCTCCTGGAGCACTAATCTTGATACTTGCAGGTACTCTTGACTTTTTGACCGCATCGATTGCGTACAACTGAATAAGATACTTTTTGAAGGGTTGTAATTCCAAATCTTTACGCTGATCGTCGCTTGTAGCCTGTATTTGTGTTTCGTATTCCTCAAAACCTGCTGCTTTTACTTTCATTTTGTAAGTATGTCCAGGCGTCAGATTTGCACTTACCTCTCCGTTTGGTAATGTTACCATGGCAGATACCATTTTGTTGGTTTGCAAATCTGTCATTATTACCAAGGCATCTTTCAACAATTCGCGGGTTTCGGCATGAACTGGTCGAGCCGTAAGCACCGAGAAATCTCTTGAGAAATACACACTAAAACTTCTATTGGCAGAAAGGTCTGGAATCGAAATTTTCTCTTTTTTAACGGAATATCCCTTGACTACTGTTTCTACATAATAGGTGCCAAAAGCAGGAATAACAAACTTAAACTCCATTTTGCCAGATAGAGTCAACCCTTGACTCACAACGCTCCCATCTGCTTTGGTCACCTTAAATATGGCTTCTAATGGTTTTTGTGAAATAGAATCTTTTGCAGTCAAAACTACTGTCATATCAGATGCCACTCTTGTCATTTTACATACCAGTTCTGTACCAGAAAAATTAATAATTTCCTGAGAAAAACGTTCAAATCCAGCCGCAACCAACTCGATGCGGTATTTGTTTTCTGGTAAAATCGACATACTTGGCGAACCATCGTTGGCAATAACTACCTCGGGCTTTGCACTTTTATCTGACAAATCATATAGCGCATATTTCTGAACATCAACTTTGGTACCTGTTGCATTGTCAACTACTTTGATGGCAACTTGAACATATTCTTTTTCGAGACGAATGATATAATTGTACTTTTTGTTTTCAAGCAAATCCGCCATATTAAAGGTACTTTGCTTGTGCTTGAATGTTGGAGCTGAAGATTCGACTGTAAATACTTCTTTTTCAGATATCCGAATTTCTACCTCCGATTGACCTTGAAAAGTTTCGACACGGTTAGATTTTTCGAGCTTCACGGTTAAATTTGCCTCTACAGGCTTATTCGTTTTAGCATCCAAAACGGTAAAACTCACAGGAACAGATTTATTTCTATACAACGTAAAAGTAAGCGTAGCACCCACGGGAATATCTTCTATTTTTTGGGATAAAGGTCGATAACCCTCTGCGCTTGCTACAACCTCAAAAGAGCCTTTACGCTTCATCATAGCTTTAAATTCGCCAGCATTACCTTGTGTAGTTGGGTTTACTTCGCCAGTAAGCATATCCGCAATTTTCACTTTCGATGTCTTAATGATTTGCTTGGTATCGCCATCCACAATTTTTACCGTCATCGGATAACGGTCATTTTGCATTGCAATCAGCTCAATTTTCTTTTCACCTAATTTAAAATCTGGAAATTCAAGCGTTTTTTCAAAAGGTAAATAGCCATCTGCCTCCGCCGAGATTTCTAATACGTCATCTTTTAAAAGTTTAATCTCAAAAAACTCGTTCTCCTTATTAGTCTTACCCTCTAAAACCTCTCCTTTTTTCTTCGTTTTTACTTTGAATGAGGCATACAATATCCCTTGTGTGATATCGTCTACGGCCTTCAGTCGTATCAGCGTAACCTTCCGAGGAATCAACTTTACGGTCAAATCATTGGTTGATTGCGAAGTGATATTGAGGTCGTTGTCTTCAAAATAATCAGATTGAATAGACACTTTGATTTGGCGATTTTCTGGCACATAAAGCTGTACCAAATTTGTACCTGTTTGTGGTGCAAATTGTGCTGTGGTTCCTGTTCCATTCTCGGTCAAAATTACCTTCCAGTTTGGCGCAGGCTGATTGGTGCTGGCATCCAAGGCTTTTATGCTAAGATTGGTAGTGGTGGCCTCCAGCGCAATTTGAGTTAAAGGCTTTGCCTCTTTTAGATTGTCGTATTTGATAGTTTGCCTCACAGGATTACATCCTTTGGCATTTACAACTAATTCGTATTCTTGACCTAAAGCTACTGCGCTGGCAATTTGTCCTGTTGCACCTTGTTGTTGGGTTGCAATGGCTTTTCCACTACCCTTTTCTAGAATTTCTACTTGCGCCGGAACCAGAAAACGAGTTTGTGAATCAACTACTTGGAAGGCCAATTTGAGTTGAGGCACATTGGCTGGAATTTTGGCTGGAGTCGGCTCTACCTTTGCCTGATTGGCGAGCATCACCAACCTGATAGGCTCAACACTTGCCTCACAGCTTGATTGATTACTTAGGTCTAGTCCTAATCTTTTTTCATAATAACCAGCTTCTTTAATTTCAAAAGAATAATTTCCTTTGGCTGGAACAATCGCAGTATAATTTCCCTCTGTATTTGACAAAAATGAAGCTATCAAACTATTGCCTTTGTTTTTATCAAAAATATTGATTCTAGTAGAAAGGGGTTTGTTGGTCAGTGAATCAGTAATAGTACCAATAATGGTCTGATTTGCAAACAAAGAAACCTGTGTTGTATAGATATCGTTATTTTCTACAAAGAACAACTCTTGTCCACAAGCAGGAATAGCAGCAAATAAGTCAGCCTGTGGTGTATTTACTTCCGTTAAGGGTTTAACAGGCGACCAAGAATTATTGGACTGAAGCGTAGAATAGTACAAATCGAAATTACCTTTTCCTTCTTTTCTTACCGAAGCAAAAACTAAGGTTTTGCCATCAGGCATAATTCGAGGAGCTTTTTCACATAGCAAATTAATAGGGCTTGGTAATTCTACAGGTGTTTTCCAACTTCCATCAATAGCTTTTTCGGATACCATGATTCTGTAGCAAGACTGGGCATCTTGTGTGTTTTTTTCATTGTATTTGGCACGGGCAAAATACAACTTTTGTCCATCGGGCGACAAAGAAGGATATCCTTCATAATCGGTAGTATTGATGGTATTAGGCAATCGAGTTGGCGACGACCAACCTGTAGATTCTTTTACAGAGACAAAAATATCTTCATGACCAGAAGATTCTTTGCTTTCAGCCGAGAAATACAAAACATTCCCATCATAGCTCAAGCAAGGGGCACCAAGTGGTTGATTTTCGTAAAACGTAGCGCTAATTTTGGGTATTGGAGTAGGCACAGACCAAACATTCCCTTTTCTTCTGGTTTCAAATAGCTTCCACTCTCCCTGACGATTAGACTCAAAAATCATAGTTCGGCCATCTGCACTAACGGTAGGGGCTGTCTCAATAAATTTGGCTGTATTAACGGGAGGATTCAATGCCTTTTTGCTTTGTCCCGAAGCATGCTGGGAGCCAAAAGCACCAATCATTCCCAAAAGTATAAACTTAATATTTCGTGTTACGTTTTTCATGGGCAATTAATTACTATGCAAAATTAGTTAATTTTGCTGATTGCTTACCGTGCTTTATACTCAATCGTACTGAGTTTAGCAGCTTTCCTACTTTTATAACGAATCATTTTTCGATTCATGATATGCCTAAGCCCAAAGTAATGTTGCACAAGAAGCAATGTATTTAAGGATTTTGAAGGTAAAATATACGTTGATTATATTTTTTTTTGCAGAATTATGCATTCAAGTATCATTTTTTATAAGAATTATTTTTATTTGGTACAGACTTTAAAAAATCATCTCTCAAAAATTGCATTTAATCTATAAATAACACAGTTTCGTATCCTGCCTTACCCTGTACCAGCATATCACAAAAATTGGATTTAGGAGGGATACAATTCAAAAAAAGAATTATTAAAATGAAATATTTAATTGTTGGCTTAGGAAATATAGGCCCCGAATACTTATTTACTCGTCATAATATTGGCTTTATGGTAATTGATAAGCTAGCCAATGCTCATGGCTTAAAATATGAAATGAGTCGCCTTGCTTATCATACCGAGTTTAGGCACAAAGGTAAGCAAATACATTTATTGAAGCCTACAACCTACATGAACCTAAGTGGAAAGGCAGTAAATTACTGGCTCAAGGAGTTGAAGATAGAACCTGAAAATCTTTTAGTTATTACCGACGATATTGCCTTACCCTATGGCAAATTGCGTCTCAAAACGAAAGGTTCACACGGAGGACACAATGGATTAAGAAATATAGAAGAGCTATTAGGCAGTCAACAATACCATAGATTGCGCTTTGGTGTAGGGAGTGATTTCTCGAAAGGCCGACAAGCAGATTACGTATTAGGTAATTTTACGGATGAAGAAATGAGTTTTTTATCCGAGCATCTTGATAGAGCAAGTGAGATAGTTCTTTCATTTTGTACTCAAGGCCCAAATCAAACGATGAACAAATACAATCAGTAATTGTACTTTTTGAAGATTTTTTCCATTATTTCACAAAGATACATTCAGAACATTTCAAAAGTAGTTTGCATATTTAACAAAATAATATTTTGGTATGCTTACCTACAATTACATCTTATAGCCAACTATTCACTGATTTTGAAATAGTTATGTAAAGGTTAGATTAATAAATTGAAAAAAAACATTTGGAGAATTCAAAAACTTTGCAGAAATTTGCATCAAGATAAAACGGCAATATAATTTGTACAAATCAACGATTGAGCAAATTATTTATTTAGCGTAAAGTGACATAAAAAAGTTACAAACGTCAAAAAATCAGTATATAAATTATTACTAGAAAAACAGAACCAAGTAAAGCTATTTTTCGTTAATTTATTAAGTAAAAATACTGAAAATAAAGTACCTGCTAAGTTTAAATCAAAAAACTTTTGGAAGGGTTTTTGTAATACTTAAATTAAGAAATCATAGCCGAATAAGGCTAATAAATATTTTTTTCATAGTTAAATAGGTTTAGAGGTAAGACGAGAAAGGGCGTCTTCAATGGAGGCGCCACTTTTTAATTTTCCTCAAAAAACCAACAAAGATTTTGGCTTAAAGCCACCAATTTTTTTCATAGTTAAATAGGTTTAGAGGTAAGACGGGAAAGGGCGTCTTCAATGAAGACGCCACTTTTTAAACAAATTTATCACTCAGAATCGATTAGGTAGTAGAGTTAGGAAGATGCTTGCGATTTAGAGTTTTTGACACGATTAAAGGTGCAGTTATTTTTCATAGTTAAATAGGTTTAGAGGTAAGATTTGAAAGGACATAGCTATTGGCTTCGTCCTTTTTTTGTTTTTATTCCTTTTAGTTTTACTCCACTTATTGGCAAAAATTAGGGCTTCATCCCCAAAAAAATGTATATACATACATTTTTCAAAACTCATCAAAATATCTCTTTATGTATCAAATCGAAACAATAAAAAAAATTTGTACAATTCTTAGTAAATCCCAATCATTAAGTATATATTTGTATCAATTTTCATAGTTAAATAGGTTTAGAGGTTAAACAGATAAGGGCGGGAGCTTCTCCTGTCCTTATTTTTATTCTATTTCTGCAATCTTACAAGATTTGCAAAAAAACTTGCAAATTGTGCCAAAGACTTCCTACTTCGACTCAATAAAATTAATCACAACCAACTGTTTATCAATACCTTTGATGTTTTTGCAAAAAAAAATCTGCCACTTTCGCAGCAGATTTTAAAAGTTGTTTTATACGATTATCGCAAATCAGCAATCGCAGCAAAATCCATATCGGTAAAGTCAAGGTTTTCGCCAGCCATACCCCAAATAAATGAGTAGTTGGTAGTACCAGCACCTGAGTGAATCGACCAAGGTGGCGATACAATTGCTTGATGGTTGGCTACTAGCATGTGACGTGTTTCTTGTGGTTGTCCCATAAAATGGAAAACACGGTGCTCTTGTGGAACATCAAAGTACAAATAGGCCTCCATACGACGGTCGTGCACGTGTGATGGCATGGTATTCCAAACGCTACCTTTATTCAACACTGTAAGCCCCATTACCACCTGACAGCTCTGTAGACCATCTTTGTGGATATATTTGTAAATCGTACGTTCGTTTGAAGTTTCTAAGCTTCCTAAAGCTACTGGAGAAGCCTCCTCTTTTGATAATTTACTGGTAGGATATACCTGGTGTGCTGGAGCCGACAAAATAAAGAAATTTGCAGGAGCAGTAGCATCAGCACTTTTGAAAGTTACCTTCTGAGAACCTTTACCAATGTACAAGCAGTCTAATTTTGACAATTCAAATACCTGACCATCTACTTCAATTGAACCATCACCACCTACATTGATGATACCCGCCTCTCTTCTTTCAAAGAAATAAGTCGATTTTAAGTTATCATAGGTTGGCAACTCCAATGCTTGTTCTACAGGCATGGCTCCCCCAATAATCACACGGTCGTAGTGGGTATAAACGAGCTGAATAGTATCAGCAACAAAGTTTTTCTCTACTAAAAAATTGTTTCTTAACGCTTGTGTATCGAAGCCCTTTGCCTCATTTGGGCTGATGGCATGAAGAATTTGCATATTATTTATTTGGTTTTAATAGACTAAGAGAATACTTCTTCCAAAAGAATCCTACTTTCTAAATCTACTTAGAAAGCCTAAAAGATTATTTTACTATAAAATCCTCTAAAAATCGGTTTATTCAAAAAATACAAATTTATTAAATCAGTTTATTGAAGCAGTTTCATTCAATATAAGGTATATTAGGACTGATTATAAAACGAATCTAAAAAGTTTTATAATTTTCTCTTAGTAACTGAAAGAGTTTTTTTGTGCAATCGTTACCGTAAACGTTATCAAATACAATTTATAGAGGGTTCTTTGTTCTCTTCACCTCGTTCTATCAGTTTTTTGAGACTAGGATATGGCTAGTAATATTCTTTCTTCAATGGAAATTATATTTTCGAAGACATCTCAAATAAATACAATTTATCAATTTAGAAGAACTGACATTAATCATTCTTCCTCACAAAAAAGGGTTACCTCTGAAGAGAGATAACCCTTTGCAAAATTAGCTATTGGCAAGAATCTTCTAGTTGATAGAAGCGCCACTCCAAACGTCCTTTGAAGGATGTAAGAAAGCCAAAGAACCATCTTTGTCTTCTGCCATCAAAATCATTCCTTCAGATACCATTCCCATCATTGGGCGAGGCGCTAAATTGGCCAAGAAAGTAACTTGCTTCCCAATTACATCTTCTGGAGAAAAATGCTCTGCAATACCACTCAAGATGGTGCGTTGCTTAAGCCCATCGTTCACTGTCAACTTCAATAATTTTTTCGATTTAGCTACTTTCTCTGCCGCTTCGATGGTACCGATACGCAAGTCCATTTTCGCAAAATCATCGTACTGAATTGTATCTTTGATAGCTGAAACTTCTTTTCCTGCTAATTCATTCATTTTTTTAGCGTCTTGTAATTTTTGAATCTGTGCTTGAACAGTAGTATCCTCAATTTTATCGAATAACAAACCAATCGACTCAATTGGACTTCCTGCTGTTAGTAAATCGGCATTTCCTGCATCAGACCAGTTCAAACCAGACAAACCTAAGCCTGTGCTTAATTTAGCCGCCGTAAAAGGCATAAATGGCTCAGAAACGATTGATAAAGTTGCAGCAATTTGCAAACCGATATTCAAAATTGTACCTGTGCGTTCTACGTCTGTTTTGATTACCTTCCAAGGCTCGGTATCTGCTAAATATTTGTTACCCAAACGTGCCACATCCATCACCAAAGCCAAAGCCTCACGGAACTTATAGTTGGCAATAGCATCACCAATTTTGTTTGGTAATTCTGCTAAAGTCTCGATAGTCTGACGGTCAAAATCAGTCAACTCGCCACGTGCAGGGATTTTTGAATCAAAATTCTTTTGCGTCAACACAAAAGCACGGTTAACAAAGTTTCCAAGGATACCTACCAATTCAGAGTTGTTACGTGTTTGAAAATCTCCCCAAGTAAAGTCTGAGTCTTTTGTTTCAGGAGCAGAAGCTGCCAAGGCATAACGCAATACGTCTTGTTTGCCTTCAAACTCACGAAGGTATTCGTGCAACCACACCGCCCAGTTACGTGAAGTTGAAATTTTATCTCCTTCAAGGTTCATAAACTCATTGGCAGGTACGTTATCAGCCAAAATAAAGCGACCATCAGCCATACACATCGCAGGGAAAATCAAGCAGTGGAAAACGATATTGTCTTTACCAATAAAGTTTACCAAGCGAGTTTCTGGGTCTTGCCAATATTTTTGCCATTCGTCGGTCAACTCCTTGGTCATTGAGATATAACCAATCGGCGCATCAAACCAAACGTACAATACTTTGCCATCTGTATCAGGAAGAGGTACTTTGACACCCCAATCCAAGTCGCGGGTCATGGCACGAGGGCGCAGGCCATCGTTTAACCAAGATTTTACTTGACCCAGTACATTGGTTTTCCATTCTGGATGACTAGCGATATATTCTTCCAAAGCTGGTTGCATTTTATCTAATGGCAAATACCAGTTTTTGGTAGGTTTCATCACGGGTTTTTCACCACTCAAAGCTGAGCGAGGGTTAATCAACTCAGTTGGAGATAGTGTTGAACCACATTTTTCGCATTGGTCGCCGTAAGCATTTTCGTTACCACATTTTGGACAAGTACCTATGATATAACGGTCAGCCAAAAAAGTTTGTGCTTTTTCATCAAAATACTGTTCTGTAACTTCTTCAACAAATTGACCTTTGTCGTACAAGTTTTTGAACATTTCTTGAGAAGTCTCATGATGTACTTTGTTGGAAGTACGAGAATAGATATCAAAAGAAATCCCAAATTCCTCGAAAGAATCTTTGATGATTTTGTAATACTTATCAACCACTTCTTGTGGTGTAATACCTTCTTTTTTAGCCTTAATTGTAATAGGAACACCATGCTCGTCAGTTCCGGAAACAAACTTCACATCGTGACCTATCGAGCGCAAGTATCTTACGTAAATATCTGCTGGCAAATAACAGCCCGCAATATGCCCAATATGGATAGGGCCATTGGCATAAATCAAGGCAGCTGTTACAGTAGTTCTTTTAAATTGTTTTGTCATTATATAAACGGAAGAGTAGCTATCTCTTCTTAAGTTTTTGATTCAAAATTTCGGGCAAAATTACGAATAATTTACAGGTTGTAGGCGTTAGGCAAAATAAGAATTTAGTGGTCAGGCAATAGGCATTAGGCAAAGAGTTTTTAAATAACCAGAGATTTATAAGTTAGTAGGCAAAATAAGATTCAACTATTTGGCTGTCGGCTTTCAGTAATGGGCTTTCGGCAAAAATATATCTGTAGTTATTTAAAAACATGTTAAAACTCTTTGCCTTGTGCCTGTTGCCTAGTGCCTAAAACAGAAAAATTAAATATTATTCTGCACGATTACTTATTACTGAATGCCGATAGCTGAAAGCCGACTGCCTAACATTATTACACTTACGCCTTTCTTTCAATATCTCTTAAGTTCTCCATTTTCTTATTTCTTAAGAAACCGTTAATGTCTTCCAGGTGCTCTTTTACACGTTTGTTGCCAAATTCGAAAACTTTGGTGGCCAAGCCATCCAAGAAATCACGGTCGTGAGAAATTAAGATAATTGTACCTTCAAATGCCTTGAGAGCTTCTTTCAAAATATCTTTGGTCTTAAGGTCAAGGTGGTTGGTTGGTTCATCCAGAATCAATAAATTTACGGGCTCTAACAACAACTTAATCATAGCCAAACGCGTTCTTTCTCCTCCTGAAAGTACCTTCACTTTCTTCTCGATAGCGTCGCCGCTAAACATAAACGCACCGAGGATATCCTTGATTTTAGTACGAATCTCTCCTACCGCAATATTATCAATCGTTTGAAATACCGATAATTCTCCATCCAATAAAGCTGCTTGATTCTGAGCAAAATATCCAATCATCGAATTATGACCGATTTTTAAATCGCCTTCAAATTGGATTTCGTTCATAATTGCTTTAACGAAAGTCGATTTTCCTTCCCCGTTTTTCCCTACAAAAGCTACTTTTTCGCCTCTTTCGATGGTCATCGATACGTCTTTGAAAACTAAATAATCATCATAGCTTTTGGCAACGCCTTCTGCAATTACAGGATAGTTACCCGAACGTGGCGCTGGTGGAAACTTTAGGTTCAAAGCAGATGTATCTACTTCATCAACCTGAACAATATCCAATTTTTCTAACATCTTCACACGTGATTGCACTTGCAAAGTTTTTGAATAAGTACCTTTAAAACGCTCGATAAACTCTGTCGTTTCAGCAATCATTTTTTGCTGTTCATTAAACGCTTTTTGTTGTTGCTCCAAACGCTCTTTACGCAATTGTTGATATTGTGTATAATTTACTTTGTAGTCATAAATTTTACCCATTGTTAACTCAATGGTACGGTTGGTGATATTATCAACAAACGCTCTATCGTGAGAAATAACGATTACCGCTTTGGCGCTATTCAACAAAAAGTCCTCAAGCCATTGTATCGACTCGATGTCCATGTGGTTGGTAGGCTCATCTAGCAAAATCAAGTCAGGATTTTGGAGTAAAATTTTTGCCAATTCGATACGCATACGCCAGCCACCACTAAATTCGCTCGTTTGGCGCTGAAAATCTGAACGAAGAAATCCTAAACCCAACAAGATTTTTTCAACCTCTGCATCATAATTGATTTCTTCGATAGAGTAATATTTCTCACTTACTTCAGAAACACGCTCGATAATCGCCATATATTCGTCAGATTCGTAATCTGTGCGCGTTTCGAGTTGGTGATTTAGCTCCTCGATTTCGGCTTTCATGCTCAACACATTAGAAAATGCCTTTGAAGTTTCTTCAAATACCGTTGAGTTGTCTTCTGTCAATAAATGCTGAGGCAAATAAGCGATAACAGCATCGGCTGGCTTCGAAATTTTACCACGCGTTGGCTTGTCAACACCTGCAATAATTTTCAACAAAGTGGATTTCCCCGCTCCGTTTTTGCCCATCAAGGCTATTTTATCTTTTTCGTTGACGTTGAATGTTACATCACCAAATAGCGCACGACCGCCAAACTCTACTGTTACGTTATCTACAGAAATCATATATAAAAAATAGCCTATTTTCGTTTTTGGCTATTGCCTTTTGAAGTTGTTATGTGTACCGAGAAAATTCTAGCATACAAAGATAAGGCTGATTTATGAATTCTTTTGGAGAAAAGACTTACGAATTGAAAGTATTCTTTTGAGGGTTGATTTGAGGACCTACTACGTAAAGGTTCTGAAAAAGCGTAGGTTTGTTTGATAAAAACCCTTGACAATCAAATTGGAAATACTTATCTTTGCACCTCAATTATCATTAAGGCAATAAACAAACAAACAATATGCTGATTATCAACGTAAAAGAAAACGAGTCAATCGACAAAGCTCTTAAAAGATTCAAGAAGAAATTCGAAAAAACTGGTGTAGTTAAAGAACTTCGTAGACGTATGGCATTCGAAAAGCCATCTGTTGAGCGTCGTACTGAAGTAATTCGTGCTTCATACAAGCAAAAAATGTACGGTAACTTAGAGTCTTAATTAACGTTTGATTTCATTTCATAATGTTATCATTTAATCGCGAATTAAGCCGATAACCGTTCAGCATTCATAAAAAATTGACTATCTTAGAATCATGAATTCAGAGATAGTCAATTTTTTTTTAGCCTACATACAACACGAAAAACGTTGTAGCGATCACACCACTACGGCTTATCGTAATGATATGTCGCAGTTTAGTCATTACCTTGCCAATACCTACGATTTTCATCATCCTCAACTTGCCGACCACCAAATGATTCGTTCGTGGGTGGTATCTCTCTCAGAAGCCAAACTCGACAGTCGTTCGATTAATCGAAAAGTGGCTACGCTTCGCAGTTTTTATAAATTTTTACTTTTCAAGAAAATCATCGACCAAGACCCTATGCGCAAGGTCGTGGCAATGAAAACAGCCAAGAATATTCCTACGTTTGTAAGAGAAAGCGAGATGGAAATGTTGTTGGACAAGGTGGAGTTTCCAGAAGATTTTGAGGGTGTCCGTGACAAACTCATCATGGAATTGCTCTATGGCTCAGGTATTCGTTTGTCAGAACTTATTGAGTTGGAAGTAAAAGACATTGATTTTTACCAACATACCATTAAGGTGTTAGGAAAAAGAAATAAAGAAAGGATTGTGCCTATTCATGCCAATCTTTCGGCGCAGATAAAGGAATATATTGAGATCAGAGATAGAGAAGGTTTTCAACATCATTTGTTGATTGTAAGCAATAAAGGCGAAAAAGCTTATCCTGTGATGATTCAGCGAATTGTCAAAAAATATCTATCACTTGTAACAAGCTTAACCAAAAAATCACCTCACGTATTGCGTCACTCCTATGCCACGCATTTGTTGAATAATGGCGCTGATTTAACGGCTATCAAGGATTTGATGGGACATACTTCTTTGGCTGCCACGCAAGTATATACCCATAATTCGATGGAAAAACTAAAAAAGATATATGAGCAGGCGCATCCGAAGGCCTAATTGAGTGGGTGAGTGATTTTTATAAATTTCCTAGTTCAAGACTTAGTCTTGGACTTATTTTTTTAAAACAGTTTACAAACTGTAATCAAACACTAGTTCGAGACAAAGTCTCGAACTAGTGTTTGATTTTTAAGGTAAGACATTGCGTTTCTACTGATAAAACATAGAAAAACAATCATTCATACACTCAATCAAAAATAACTAAATCCTATTCTTCGTCTTCAAATTTGAAGTTATCCAAATCAAACAACGAATCTGTTAAGTCCTTGAATTGAAGACCTTGGTCAAGGGTTTTCTTTGAAATCATTGAGAATTCTGAAAGTCCGTGCAATACAAACTCCATCATAAATAATTTTTCACGACCTTCAAAGGTTGGATAGATTTTTTCTACTAATTCATCCAAGCCATCGATGGTTCTCAGTCTTGACGAGTAATCAGCATCAGAGCTATCATTGAAAATATCAATCATGTTTCCATCCATAAACCAGTCAATAATTGGTTTGTATGGGTTTTTGCCAGCTTTGTCTTTTGCCAGTTTTTTGATTTTTTCTGGGTCTGGGAAGAAGTTCAAAAACTGCGCACGGATGGCTTTGCCAACTAAGTTTTGAGCCACAATTACAGGACCTTCTACCTCGCCTTCATACACTAACTCAACCTTGCCACAAACCGCAGGAATCACGCCAACCAAATCAGCAACACGTATATATGTTTTTTCTTCCCCATTCAATAAAGCACGACGCTCGGCAGCAGAAATAAGGTTTTCATAAGCCGAAATAGTCATCCTTGCCGATACCCCAGATTTGGCATCTACATATTCTGATTGACGAGCTTCGAAAGCAATTTGCTCAATCAAATCCTCCACTAAGGCATTGGTGGTCACCAATTGTTCTTGCTCAGGTTTGATATTGGCTTCTTGCAAAGTAATACGCTTACCGATTTCTAAAGTCTTTGGATAATGCGTAACAATCTGAGAATCAATACGGTCTTTGAGTGGCGTTACGATTGAACCACGGTTGGTATAATCCTCAGGGTTGGCCGTAAAAACAAACTGGATATCTAAAGGCAAACGCAATTTGAATCCACGAATTTGGATATCACCTTCTTGTAAAATGTTAAACAAAGAAACTTGAATACGAGCCTGTAAGTCAGGCAATTCGTTGATTACAAAAATTCCACGATGCGAACGAGGAATCAAGCCAAAATGGATAACACGCTCGTCAGAATAAGGCAGTTTGAGGGTTGCAGCTTTAATCGGGTCGGCATCACCAATAAGGTCAGCAACAGATACGTCTGGCGTGGCTAATTTTTCGGTGTAACGGTCGTCACGATGCAACCATGAGATAGGCGTAGCATCTCCTTTTTCTGCTATAACATCTTTGACAAAGCGTGATAAAGGTTGCAGAGGGTCGTCATTTAGTTCAGAACCTTCTACCACTGGCACATATTCGTCTAAAAGATTTACCATCAAACGAGCAATACGGGTTTTGGCCTGTCCACGCAAACCTAGTAGGTTGATATGATGTTGCGAAAGAATAGCACGTTCAATATCAGGAATCACTGTATCTTCGTACCCCCAAATTCCATCAAATACTTTTTCTTTATTTTTAATTTTTTGAATCAAGTTATCACGCAACTCTTGTTTGATAGATTTTGCCTGATAGCCTGCGTTTTTTAACTCACCAAGGGTTTTGATAGCTAGCAATTGTGTTGCTGAAAGATTTTTGTAAGACATAAATTATTTTTGATTTTGGGATATGGGCGAATTTTCAATCGATTTCTAGAGTACTCCGCCTTAATTCGACCACTTATTTATCTAATTCTGCCGTTCACATACATTTGAGTGCGGCGACAATTAACATTCGGTAATTTTGGAAAGTAATAACCTCTTTATCTAAAATTCAAAATGAAGCTCCTTTCTGCTTAATCTCAACCTAGCAAGCCTCTGCTTTTGAGCAGGGGCTTTTTATCTGACATCCTTTCTACGATTTCGTTGATAGTCTTCAAAAATAAATTCGCCCAAACCCTTTAAAGAAGAATAATAGGCACGTCCATTGTTAGTTTTGGTAAACTCTTGAACAAACTCTTTGAGATATTGGTCACGAGCAATCATAAAAGTTGTAACAGGAATTTTCAATCTACGGCATTGAGCAGCGAGGGTGAGGGTTTTGTTCAGAATCTTTTTATCCAAACCAAAACTATTTTTATAGTACCGAATACCTTCTTTCAGACAGGTAGGTTTTCCATCGGTAATCATAAAAATCTGTTTGTTTTTGTTTTTTCTTCTACGCAACAAATCCATAGCCAACTCCAAACCAGCGACGGTATTAGTATGATAAGGACCCACCTCAAGATACGGTAAATCCTTTACCTGAATCTGCCAAGCGTCATTTCCAAATACGATTACATCGAGGGTATCTTTGGGGTATTTGGTCATAATAAGCTCTGAAAGCGCCATAGCGACCTTTTTAGCAGGCGTAATTCTGTCTTCTCCGTACAAAATCATCGAGTGCGAAATATCAATCATCAACACTGTAGAGGTTTGAGCTTTGTATTCCTTATCCATGATTTCGAGGTCATTTTCGGTCAACATAAAGTTTTCGAAACCATTATTGATTTGCGCATTTCGAATAGACTCGGTCATGGCAATTTGCTCCAAAGAATCTCCAAATTGAAATTCCCGACGATCGGTATTCATTTCGTCGCCAGTACCTTGGTAAGGTGTGCGGTGATTACCCGAATTGCCTGTTTTTTTAAGTTTTCCGAAAATTTCATCTAATGATTGTTTCCGAATACTCTGTTCGCCTTTAGCCGAAAGAACTTGAGCTTGTTGCCCATTTTCATCCTTTTCTTCACGGATGTATCCTTTTTCTTTGAGGTCTTCGATAAAATCGGCAATACCGTAAGAGTCATCGGTAAGATTGTATTGTTTGTCGAGTTGGGTAAGCCAAGCCAATGCCTCCGAGACATCGCCCGAGGTCATGGTGACCAATTGATTAAAAATATCTAACAATTGGTCGAATTTGGCTTTTTCCCCATCTTCTTGTTCTTGCGGAACAAATTCAGAAAAGCGGTATCCGAGCATGCGTGTTTTAGAGCTAGTTGAAGGTTTTAAAAAAGGTAAAATTGAACTCCGACACATCGGACTGTTCGAAATTCTATAATTATAAAACAAATTTTTTCGCGTTGAGGTTTCCAGAAATTAACTTCCCAAACAGGCATAAAGCAAAATATTTTAGCTAGGCATAAGATTTAATCATTTATTTATACCGTTATTTTACTATTTAGCAGGAAAAATATTCTATTTGCTCCCTAAATTCCCCAAAGATTATTCTTGGAAAAGCTTTCCGAAAGGTCAAATCATATCAAGGCTTTATCTATATTTGTACTCCATTATAAACATTTAAACTGCTGTTGTAAAGCAGAAGCGTGCTTTTTAAGAGGCATTTACACCAACTTATCAAGCAGCATCTTTACCAAAATATGAAAGTATTAAAATTCGGAGGAACGTCATGCGGAACCATTGATAGTATTCAATCAGTTCTAAGCATCATCAAGGGAAACCTTGAAAAAGGAGAAAAAATCGCCGTTGTATTTTCGGCAATGGGTGGAGTAACCAATCAGCTTATCGAAACAGGTAAAAGAGCCTCCGTGAGTGATTTGAGTTATTTTGACCTTGTAAAGGCTATCGAAGAGCGTCATTTTAATGTGGTTAGAGCGCTCATAGATGTAAAAGCCCAATCAAAAGTATTCGCTAATATTCGAACGATTATCAACGAGCTTGAGGATTTATTGAAAGGTGTATCGTTGATTCGTGAGATTTCTTCTCGAACGGCTGATTTAATCGTAAGTTTTGGCGAACGTCTTTCGACTACCCTCATTTTCGAAATTCTTCATGCGCAAGGCGTTGATTGTCAATTTTTGGACGCACGCAAAGTTATTCGTACCAACGATACTTTCGGAATGGCTGAAGTGGATTTTGATACGACCAATCGTTTGATTCAAGAACATTTTGCCAAAACCAAATCATTACAATTAATTACTGGCTTTATTGGTTCGACCGACAAAGGCGAAACCACGACTTTAGGCCGCGGTGGTTCTGACTATACTGGTTCGATATTTGGTGCAGCGCTCAATTCTGAGGAAATCGAAATTTGGACCGATGTAGACGGTATGATGACCGCCGACCCTCGTAAGGTAAAAAATGCCTTTACGATTCCTACAATTACGTACTCGGAGGCAATGGAACTGACGCACTTTGGGGCTAAAGTGATTTATCCGCCATCGTTGCAACCTGCATTTGCCAAAAATATTCCGATTCGTGTACTCAATACCTTCAACCCTAGCTTTATTGGCACAGTTGTAAGTCGCCAAGCAGAACCAAGCGAGTATATTATTACAGGTATTAGTTCGATTGACAACCTTGCCTTGGTCAACCTTCAAGGTTCGGGTATGATTGGTGTGGCTGGGGTTTCTGGCAAGCTATTTACAATTCTTGCCAAAAACAAAATATCGGTGGTATTGATTTCTCAGGCTTCGTCTGAGCACTCAATTTGTTTTGCTATTGACCCACAATATTCTCAGCAAGTTCGCCAAATTTTGGAAACAGAATTTGCAAGCGAAATCGCTATTGGCGACATCGAAGGAATAGATATTCAGGAAAATCTATCTGTAATTGCTGTTGTTGGTGAAGGAATGCGTCATCATACGGGGGTAAGTGGTAAATTGTTCTCGGTATTGGGTAAAAATGGTATCAATATCGTAGCTACAGCTCAAGGTTCTTCCGAATTGAATATTTCGGTAGTTATCGAGAAAAAAGATATTTCAAAAGCTCTCAACGTTATTCATGACACTTTCTTTTTCTCTCAAGTCAAAACGCTCAACTTATTCTTGGTGGGTACAGGTTTGATAGGAAAAGCGCTTTTAAACCAATTGAAAGGACAGTCAAATTATTTGTCAAAATACAGAGGTTTGAAAGTAAATTTAGTTGGAGTGATGAATTCCAGAAAAATGCTCGTAACAAGCGATGGAATTTCGATGGATAACTGGGATGAGACCTTGGATGCCATGGGAAAACCCGCAGAACTTTGGGCATTTGTAGAAGAAGCCAAACGTCTCAATTTACCAAACTCTGTGTTTGCGGATTGTACAGCTGACAAGACGATTCATAACTATTACTTGGGTTTGTTCGAATCTAACATCTCGGTTGTGACACCAAACAAAGTGGCCAATTCGGGTCGTTACGAAGACTATGCATTGTTGCATAGAACAGCCTTGAAAAAAGGAGTTAAATTTCTATACGAAACCAATGTAGGTGCTGGTTTGCCTGTAATCAACACTTTACAAGGTTTGATTGCTTCGGGCGATAGATTCGAAAAAATAGAAGGAGTGCTTTCGGGAACACTTTCCTACATTTTTAACAACTTCAAAAAAGGCGTCAAATTTGCTGACATCGTGCGTGAAGCCAAAGTAAAAGGTTATACAGAACCAGACCCACGCGAAGATTTGAGTGGTATGGACGTAGCTCGTAAGATTTTGATTTTAGGTCGTGAAATCGGACTAAGATTAGAGCCAGAAGACGTAACCATTTTGAAATTATTACCAGAAAATTGTGAAAAAGCACCAACTGTAGAAGACTTTTTCAACGAACTGGAAGTATCCAATAGTTATTTTGAAACAATGGTTGACGAAGCCGAAGCCAAAGGCGAAGTACTTCGTTTTATCGCAACATTAGAAGACAATAAAATTACAATTGGTGTAAAAAGCATCGACAAAACGCATCCATTCTACATGATGGATGGCGCCGACAACGTAATTTCTTTTACCACCAAACGTTACCACGACCGTCCATTGGTTATCAAAGGACCAGGCGCAGGTGCAGAAGTAACCGCTTCGGGGGTATTTGCCGATATTGTTGCTATAGGAAGCTATTTGGCGTAA
>NZ_JBMLSD010000223.1:0-1935 GCF_049240685.1 Flectobacillus sp. | reverse complement strand
AGTGTGGTTCTTCGATTAAACAGTAGTGCTAAAAAGCCCCGCCTTCGCCAAGCGCCAAACCGTTACCACAAATACCTCAAAAAGAGAGAAATACGCATACTCAAAATAATAGTGCCGTATGATGCACTATTTAATGAAATTAAATAGTGAAAACCCAATACGTGTATTATATAGTGCTATTTACTGCTCTTTTTATTGAATTTATAAAAATTTATAGTAAATTTGCATGAAATAATGCTTTATAATGCACTTAACCGAATTAATAAAAACCATTAAAGAACGAAGGGAAGCACTACAAGTAACACAGGAGGGGTTGGCTGAACTATCAGGTGTTGGACTGAGAACTTTAAAACAGTTTGAAAGCGGAAAAGGAAATCCTACACTGTCAACATTACATAAACTATCTGATGTTTTGGGCATGGAGATTTGCCTAAAAATTAAAAATGTGACGCATTTTAAATGAGAAAATCCAAAGTTCTTTTTAAAAATGAAGAAGCGGGTATCTTAACCCAATACGATGATGGTTCGTTTTCATTTCGTTATCACGAAGACTGGATAGCCAATAACGCTAGGCAAAGCATCAGTCTAACTTTACCTAAAAACGAAAAAGAATTTCATTCTAAATACCTGTTTCCATTTTTTTACAGCCTGCTTCCCGAAGGTTCTAATAAGCAAGTGGCATGCAAATTTAATAGAATCGATAAAGAAGACTATTTCGGATTGCTCATGACTACTGCAAAAAATGACAGCATAGGTGCTGTTAGAATTATTAAGCTAGAAAACTAATGAGCTTACCAGAAATTAAATATTGTCCCAGCACATTATCCGAAGGTTTTAATACATATAGCAGAACAGCTTTGAATAGAGTTTTTCAGGGCAAGAAGGTACACCATGTTTTGCCTTACGATTCTCCAGCATCTAACCCAGATACGGATCAGCTGTTTGAAGAAAACCGCAGTCGCATGTCGATATCGGGCGTACAAGAAAAATTTTCTGTTTTGCTTGACAAAAACAAGTTAAGGCTCATTAAAGAAAATGAGCAAGGGACTTATATTCTGAAACCAATTCCAGGTACCGGTAAAAAGCCAGACCAAATGCCTGCCAATGAGCATTTAACCATGCAAATTGCCCGTCAGGTCTATGGAATAGAGACTGCAGAAAATGCATTGATTTTTTTTAAAGATGGCACACCTGCCTACATCACAAAAAGATTTGATGTAAAAGAGGATGGTTCAAAACTAGCTCAAGATGACTTTGCTTCCTTAGCAAAAAGAACCCCACAAACACATGGAGAACATTACAAGTATCTCGGGAATTATTTAGATCTATTTGAAATAATGCGGAACTATTTAACAACTTACAAGATAGAAGCGCCAAAATTGTTAAGAGTACTTATCTTTAATTATCTTTTTTCAAATGGAGACGCACATTTTAAAAATTTTTCTATACTAGAAACACCCTTTGGAGATTATCGACTGAGTCCAGCTTATGATTTACTAAATAGCCGTATCCACATTGAAGATAAAGACTTTGCATTAGATGATGGTCTATTGCCTAGAAATCTAGCCCATGGCAAAATCGGTTTACAATTTGCTCAACTAGCAGAGAAAGCAGAAATCAGTGAAAAAAATTTTCAGGAAATTATGGCATTGATGATTTCTCAATCAGATTTAGTTGAAAGAATGGTAGCTGCTTCTTATCTAAATGATACCACTAAAAGAAATTATTTCCAATCTTTTCAAGGCCGTTTAAATCAACTGACCAAAGCATGAAATATGATGCACCAAAAGAATTTATAATTTTGTCTACAATACCTATAAGTCTAGGTGATTACAGCACCCACCCAAAAGGCAGGGTTGCGTATTCGAAAGTCAGTTTTGTGGTAGCCGAAAGTTTTGTTCTACGCATCAATCCGCCAGTCGGCGGATGGTAAAA
>NZ_JBMLSD010000222.1:0-10625 GCF_049240685.1 Flectobacillus sp. | reverse complement strand
AATGATGAATTGTGAGTTGTGAACTGAAATTTATAATTATCAATATCTTAAAACGTGACTCTGATTAAATACTATTTTGAACGATTACCTAACCCTTGAAAAGTATATCACATAAGGTAATTCTTGAGCCAAAAAAGCTTAACTATCACAGCAACAACAAGAGATTCTTATAATTGATGAAGATAACAAAATCAGTCCCTGAAACCTTACAGATACGTGAGGAAGGTGATATTCTATGGGTCGGGCTCAATCGTCCAGACAAACGCAATGCGTTTAATGATGAACTCATTTTGGGCATTGAAACGGTTTTCGAAAATATTCCTTCTCATATTCGTTGTGCCATTATTTATGGAATTGGCAAGCATTTTTCGGCTGGCTTAGACTTATCTGAGCTTAAGGAGCGGGATGCGGTACAAGGTATTTTTCATTCAAGAATGTGGCATCGAGTACTCGAAAAAGTACAATATGGTGCTGTTCCTGTGGTGGCAGTATTGCACGGTGCTGTAGTTGGTGGTGGCTTAGAGTTGGCAGCAGCTTGTCATATTCGGGTGGCTGAGAAAAGCACTTTTTATGCCCTACCCGAAGGTCAAAGAGGAATATTTGTGGGTGGTGGCGCTGCCGTTCGATTACCCAAGTTAATCGGTATGGCGCGTATGACTGATATGATGCTGACAGGACGTGTGTATCAAGCCGAAGAAGGCGAACGAATCGGATTAGCTCAATACTTAGTTGAGGACGGACAAGGATTGGAAAAAGGAAAAGAATTGGCTCAGAAAATAGCCTCAAACGCTGGAATGACCAATTATGCTCTTACGCATGTGCTTCCAAGAATAGTAGATAGCGGTCAAACAGAAGGGCTTTTGTTGGAAAGTATGATGGCTGCCATTGCTCAAAGTGCCCCCGAAGCCAAACAGAGATTAAAAGACTTTTTGGAAGGACGAGCCAAAAAAGTGGGAGAATAAGTAATAGTCCTAATCATTGAATAGGCGATGCACCAAAGTTCAGTGGCTATATTGGATGGTGCATTTTCGAATAAAATTTTTATCTCTTTCAAGTTATGGAGTTTAAGAATGTAGCTTTTGGCCCCACCCAAACCATCAAGACTTACAATCCTGATGGGAGTATTTTATTTCGGTTAAATAGTGATTTAAAACCCTTTCCTAAAACTATTACTGATAGACTTTTGGAGTGGTCGCTTCGACAGCCTGAAAAGACTTTTATTGCCCAACGTAACCAAGAGGGTATTTGGCAAGAACTAAGTTACGCAGATACCTATCAGCAAATGTGTTCAATAGCTCAACATCTGTTGAATATGGGTTTTGAGGGAAATGATACTGTGGTAATTCTCTCCGAAAACAGCCTTGAGCACGCACTTTTGGCATTGGCATCGGTGCATGTAGGCATTCCGTATTCACCAATTTCACCTGCGCATTCCTTGGTGTCGGAAGACTTTTCTAAACTTCGTCATTGTTTAGAAAAAATGACACCAAAACTGGTTTTTGTACAGGCCGAACAAGCTTATAATAAGGCTATTCAATTTATTGAAAATACATTTCCTGAGATTGAAATATTGGTATCGCAAGGTGAAAAATTTCCTAATATATCCTCTTGGCGACAATCAACTATTACTGATGCAGTAGCTCAAGCTCACCAAAAGGTGACTGGTGATACTGTTGCGAAAATACTATTTACTTCTGGCTCAACGGGTTTACCCAAAGGTGTAATTAATACCCAACAAATGTGGTGTGCCAATCTCCAACAGATTACACAGAGTTTTCCTTTTATGCAAGAACAAGCCCCCGTTTTTATTGATTGGCTTCCGTGGAACCATACTTTTGGCGGTAATCACAATTTTGGCTTGGCGCTTCATAATGGCGGTACACTCTACATAGACGACGGAAAACCTAGTAGTAAAGGCATTGAAGAAACGGTAAAAAATCTTCGAGAAATATCTCCTACAGCCTATTTTAATGTTCCAAAGGGCTTTGAAATGTTGATTCAATATTTGGAAAAGGAAGAATCATTAAGAAATACTTTTTTCAAAAATCTTCAAATTATATTTTATGCTGGCGCTAGTTTGGCACAGCCTATTTGGAATAGATTGGAAGAACTTGCTATTCAGACTATCGGCGTAAAAGTGCCTATTGTAACAGGTTTAGGTTGTACAGAATCAGGTCCTTCGGCTCTTTTTGCGAATTGGGGAGGTGCTTTTTCAGGCTTGCTGGGTGTGCCAGTCGCAGGGCTAGAGGTAAAATTAGTGTCTTTGGGCGATAAGTGGGAGGCAAGATATAGAGGTGCCAATGTGACAAAAGGGTATTGGCGAAATCCAGAGGCAACGGTGCAAGCTTTTGATGAAGATGGTTTTTATAAAACAGGCGATGCTGTAAAGTTTTTGGACGAAAATAATCCTGATAAAGGATTGATTTTTGACGGCAGAATTGCCGAAGATTTTAAACTTTCAACGGGTACATGGGTCAACGTGGGCGTGATGAAAACCAAAATTATTTCCTCTGGCTCACCCATTATTCAAGATGTAGTTATTGCAGGACTCGACCAAGACTATATTGGTTTAATACTTTTTCTCAACACTGACGCCTGTTACAAGTTGACTGGGCACACAACGACTGTTTGCGCATCCGAATTGTATGGACATTCATCGGTAACAACATTTATAGAATCTTGGTTGAAAGAATTTAACGCTCACGCCACAGGTAGTTCGACTAGTATCGGCAAAGTGATTATTGCTCACGAGCCTCCATCGATTGACAAAGGCGAGATAACCGACAAAGGTTCGCTTAACCAACGTGCAGTTTTGACAAATCGACAGGATTTGGTACATCAGTTATTTCATAGTTAGGTTTTGAGTATTAGGCAACAGGCACAAGGCAAAGAGTGTTAAAACGACAGACATTCTTTTACCTAAAGCCCACCGCCGAAAGCAGATACCTGAAAGCCGAAAGCAACAACCAATATCCCTCAATCGTCAGTAGAAGTTTTTTCAATAAATAAAATTATTATCCAAAAAACCATTCATACGAGCATTTTGCTCAAATTTATTTCCCTAAAAATCCCCTTGTATTGACGTATTGAGGGTTTTTCTTTTTTACGATGAATATAGAATCAAACATATTTCTCATTTCTGGTGGCGCCTCTGGGTTGGGATTGGCTACTGCACAAAACATTGTTTCGCAAGGCGGAAAAGTTATTTTGCTAGATATTAATGAACAAGCGGGGCAAAATGCCCAAGTAAGTTTGGGCAATTCAGCGCTTTTTTGCAAAGCTGATATTGTGGATGAAACGCAGGTGTCACAAGCGATTGAACAAGCCCTTTCTCATTTTGGAAAAATCGACGGTGTCATCAATTGTGCTGGTATTGGCCCTGCCAAAAGAGTGGTGGGCAAAGATGGTCCACATGATTTAGGCTTTTTCCAGAAAGTCATTCAAGTCAATTTGGTTGGGGTATTCAATGTACTTCGTTTGGGGGCAAACGTCATGCAGCACAATACGCCCAACGAACAAGGCGAAAGAGGTATTGTGATTAATACCGCTTCGGTCGCGGCCTTTGATGGACAAATCGGACAGGCGGCATATTCAGCTTCTAAAGGTGGGGTGGTAGCGATGACGCTACCTATCGCTCGTGAATTTGCCCGTATGGGTATACGAGTGATGACGATTGCTCCAGGAATTTTTGAAACACCTCTACTGGCAAATTTGTCTAGCGAAGCACAAGCTTCTTTGGCGCAACAAATTCCTTTTCCTCCAAGACTTGGAAAACCTGAAGAATTTGCGAAATTGGTACAACAAATCATTGAAAATACCATGCTCAATGGCGAGGTAATCCGCTTGGATGGTGCTATTAGAATGGGAATGAAATAATACAAAACCTTTTACTATGAAAAAAATAGTTACCTGTATCTTAGGTCTAATACTCGGATATACAGCTCACGCACAAGAAGTTATCCGATTGTACGAAGGTAAAGCCCCAGGTTCAGAAAGCTGGACTTGGCAAGAATCAGTGTTAACCAATGCTAATTGGGGTGGTCGAACTGCCTATAATATTGTTGATCCAACGATTACAGCCTATTTACCAAATCCAAACAAAGCAAATGGAACAGCCATAGTCGTTGCGCCGGGAGGAGCTTTTCATACTTTGTCGATGGATAATGAAGGAGTTGATGTAGCCAAATGGTTGAATGAAAGAGGTATTGCGGCATTCGTCTTGAAATACCGAGTAGCACGCTCGTTTACAGAAAATCCTATTACGGAATTGATGGGTAAAATGAGTAATATGAAGGCGCTCGACCAAGAAAATGCGGCTGTAATTCCTTTGGCTACACAAGATGGACGTAAGGCAATTCAGTATATTCGTCAGAATGCAGAGAAATTTCATATCAATCCAAGCAAAGTTGGCATGATGGGATTTTCGGCAGGAGGAACCTTAACCATGTCGGTAGTTTATACAGCCAATGATGCTGAAAGACCCAATTTTGTTGCCCCAATTTATGCCTACGAAAAAGCTATTTTAGGTAATAAAGTTCCAACTCAACCGACGCCAATTTTTGTGGCGGCCGCTTCGGATGACCAACTAGGTTTTACTTTGCACAGTTCTTCTATTTATAGCAAATGGACGCAAGCCAAACAACCCGCCGAGTTACATATTTACGAAAAAGGAGGTCATGGATTCGGTATGAGTAAGAAAAACATTCCTACCGATACATGGATAGAACGCTTTGGAGATTGGCTACAATTGCACGGCCTGACAACTCCCGAGCCGCCAGCACCAGGATTAGCTTTTTTTTGTGAAATAAAAGTTTTGCTAAGCGAAGCCCTCACAGTAGGTCAGACTCCACATGGACTACGACGCATTATCCCAATTGTTGGAGGTACTTTCGAAGGCCCAAGTATTAAAGGACAAGTATTGTCGGGTGGTGCTGACTGGCAAATTGTGAGAAGCGATGGCGTAGCAGAATTAGATGCAAATTACCAAATTAAAACAGATGATGGGGTCATTATTTATGTGAAAAACAATGGATTGAGAGTGGCCTCTCCTGAAATTGCAGCCAAAATTGCCAAAGGCGAAAATGTAGATCCTTCACAATATTATTTTAGAACGATTCCGACACTAGAAGCACCCAAAGGAAGATATGAATGGGTAAATAATAGTTTATTTTTATGTAAAGGAATCCGTAAACCCGATCATGTATTGATTCAAATTTGGGCGGTGAAATAGAATTAAAATCCACAGGCACAAAGTGATAAAAGTTGTAAAACAACAATTCACTTTGTGCCTTAGTGCCTTTTCACATTACCCTTTTTAAAACATATCTATCCAAAAAACACATTTTAATTTATGAAAAGAATTCTTTTACTCTTCTTTACTTGTCTGTGTTTCAGTCAGGTAAATGCGCAAAGTATTCAGGGGAAAGTTGAAAGCTTTGTGATTAATGCTAAAACTTTACAAAATACAGGTGGAGAAAACCCTAACCGAAAAATCTCGATATATCTTCCTCCGAATTACGAAAGCACACAAAAAAGATTTCCCGTGGTGTACTATTTACATGGCTTCATGGGTAATGATAGTATCACAACAGGCATGAAAGCGATTTTAGATAAGAGTATTGCTCAAGCCAAAATCCGCCCTTTTATTTTGGTTATTGCCAGTCAATATACCCTTTTTGAAGGAAGTTTTTATAGTAATTCAGCCCTAACTGGAAACTGGTCTGAATTTGAAGCTAAAGAATTGGTTACCAATATCGACCGCAAATACAGAACCCTTGCCAACCGCAATAGCAGAGGTATTGGCGGACATTCAATGGGAGGTTACGGAGCTATCAAAATCGGAATGTTGTACCCAGAAGTATTTAGTTCTGTATACGCCATGAGTCCAGGGTTATTGATGATGGTCAAAGAATTTGGTGCAAATAGCGATTCATTTAAGGAACTCTCGAAAATAAAAACAGTCGAAGAATTACGAAAAACCTATTATCCTAAAGTATTGGTCGCTGTGGGACGAGCATGGTCTCCCAATCCAGCCAACCCACCTTTTTATTGTGATATGCCTTTTACCTATCAAGGCGACAGTCTGCAAGTAAATCAGGCAGTGGTAGACAAATGGAATGCTAATTTTCCTGTATTGATGGTAGATAAATACGCGGATAATCTTCGTAAACTCAAAGCTATCAAATTGGATTGGGGAAGAAACGACGCCCAGCGCTTTCCGATTCAGTGCGGCGCATTTAGTCAAAAATTGGAAAACCTTGGTATTGAGCATTTTGCAGAAGAGTATATTGGAAACCATGTGAACAAAATTTGGACAAATGATGGCAGAGTTTTGAATGATTTGCTTCCATTTTTTAATGATTATCTGGTTTTTGAATAACATATACGCTCGATAAAATGCTCGCACTATTAGGATTTTCGACCATTGCTATTTTCTTATTTTTAATCATTACCAAACGTCTTTCTGTGATTACTGCTTTGGTAATCGTGCCACTTTTGGCAGGGATTATTGCAGGATTTTCTCCAAAGGAATTAGGAGAAATGATGCTTGCAGGCATGAAGCAAGTAGCACCAACAGGCATATTGTTAACCTTTGCGGTACTGTATTTTGCCACGATGCTCGATGCTGGACTTTTTGACCCAGTAGTCGCTTTTATCATCAAGTATGTAAAAGGCGATCCGCTCAAAGTTATTCTCGGAACAGCCATATTGACCATGATTGTACATTTAGATGGCGACGGCACCGCCACTTTTATGATTGTACTTTCAGCTTTTTTGCCTATTTACAAACAGTTAAAAATCAATCGCTTAATATTGCCTTGTATTGTTGCGTTGAGTGTGGGGCCGATGCACCTTGTACCTTGGTCTGGCACTTCGGCACGAGCTATTTCTACACTCAAATCGGATGCAGTACATATTTTTAACCCTAATATTCCTGCAATATTAGCAGGGCTAGCATGGGTGTTATTTGTGGCATATTTTCTAGGAATGAAGGAAAGAAAACGATTAGGAGTAGTAGATTTTGCCTATAATCATCAGGAAAATTTAACTGAAAATGAAAGAAGTTTACGTCGCCCAAAACTCATTATCCTCAACGCGATCTTGACGATTAGTTTAATTGTGATACTCATCAAAGGATTGATTCCTGCGCCTGTGTTGTTTCTACTGGCAAGTATGTTGGCGCTGTTAATCAACTACCCTAGACTGAACGACCAACAAAAAGTATTGCGTGGTCACGGTATGAATATTTTTCTGGTATCGAGTATGATATTTGTGGCGGGAATCTTTTCAGGAATTCTTACAGGTACAAAAATGATTGATGCTATGGCCAACGAATTGGTATCGTTGATTCCTCAGCATCATGCCAATCTTTTGCCTTTACTTACAGCGATTACAAGTTTGCCTGCGAGTATTCTCTTCACGCCAGATGCCTATTACTTTGGCGTAGTGCCTATTTTGAGTCAAACCGCAACACAATTTCACTTAGATTCTTTAGAAATAGGGCGAGCTGCTTTGCTTGGACAAATGACGGTTGGTTTTCCGATTAGTCCTTTGACAGCATCTACTTTTTTATTGATTGGTTTGACAGAAGTAGATTTGGGAGAACATCAAAAATTTACCTTCAAATGGGCTTGGGGTACTACTCTTGTGATGACGATTATGGCTTTACTGACAGGCTCGATACATATTTAGCAAATGAAAAAAGATAAAATAAGAATAGGATGCGGAGCAGGTTTTTCGGGAGATAGGATTGAGCCAGCCCTTATATTAGCTGATCAAGGCGAATTGGATTATCTTGTGCTAGAATGTCTGGCCGAAAGAACGATAGCTTTAGCTCAAAAAAGAAAATTACAAGATGCTTCCAAAGGTTACGACCCGCTTTTAGAGAAGCGAATCAGATCATTATTACCATTCTTAGTAAAAAATCAAATAAAGCTTATTACTAATATGGGAGCGGCAAATCCATTGGCAGCCGCCCACAAAGTCATTGAGATAGCCAAAGAATTGAATTTATCCATCAAGGTTGCAGCCGTGACAGGAGATGATGCAACACAATGGGTAAAAAATAGCTCAAATAATTTTACCGTTTTGGAAAATGGACAAGAGCTGAATGATTATGAAGTGATTTCTATCAATGCCTATATGGGTGTTGAAGGAATTTTGGAGGCTTTAACCGCTGATGCGCAAATTATTGTCACAGGAAGAGTGTCTGATCCTTCATTGTTTTTAGCACCCATGATTCATGAATTTGACTGGCAAATGGATGATTATGATTTGTTGGGAAAAGGTACGGTGATTGGACACCTGCTCGAATGTGCGGGACATATTACTGGAGGGTATTTTGCTGAACCTATCATGAAACCAATAAAAGGACTGGCAACTTTGGGACACCCTTTTGCCGATATTTATGCCGATGGTTCTGCTATTATTAGTAAAGTAAAGGGCACTGGAGGTAAAATTACGCTGCAAACTGCCAAAGAACAGCTTTTGTACGAGGTCATCAACCCACATGAATATTACACTCCTGATGTAATCGCTGATTTTACAACCGTTAAATTGGAAGAAATTGGCGAAAATCAAGTTTGGGTAACAGGCGGTACGGGCAAAACTAAACCATCAACTTACAAAGCAAGTGTTGGCTATAAAGCATTTTATCTTGGCGAAGGTGAAATTTCTTATGCTGGATTCAACGCAGTTGGACGTGCCAAATTGGCGGGGGAGATTTTATCCCAAAGATTAAAGCCTCAATTCGAAGCATTTAGAATTGATTATATTGGCTTAAATGCTATTTTTCGAGAAGAATTTAATGCTAAAATGAAAGTAGAGGAGTCCTATTTACCCGAAGTAAGATTGAGAGTATCGGGAAAAGCCTCAACTGCCGAGGAAGCCTTATTGATTGGAGAAGAAGTTGAAGCACTCTATACCAATGGTCCTGCGGCTGGTGGGGGTGTTCGAAAAAATGTGAATGAAGTAATAGGCATCGTCTCTATTTTGATTGACAGAAATTTATTGAAAGCAAACGTAGACATTCTAAGCGCATGAAACTTTACGAAATAGCCCACAGCAGAGCAGGTGACAAAGGCAATACTCTTACGCTATCACTGATTCCTTTCAAAGAGTCTGATTATGAGCTACTTTGCACTCAAATTACAGCTCAGAAAGTACAAGAACATTTACAAGGTATCGTAGAAGGAGAGATTATTCGATACGAATTACCCAATATTTCATCATTGCTATTTGTTTGTCAACAAGCATTATTGGGTGGAGTTACCACCTCTTTGGCGATAGATACCCATGGTAAAACATTGAGCTATGCCCTTCTTGAAATGGAAGTCTAATTACATATACAGTAGTTTTCTAAATACCCCACTTAAATCCGAATCCTTTCTTAAAACCATCAAATCTACTATTCTAGTAAGATTTGATGGTTTTTTTTGTAAAATGAAAAAATCTATCTTACATTTACATCGTACACGATATAATTGTAAAAAATCAAAATAATGGAGCAGAAATTTTATGACTTGTCAGCTAAGACACCTGCTGGCAAAGAAGTCTCAATGTCGGAGTTTGCAGGTAAGGCTGTACTAATAGTCAATACCGCAACTAAGTGTGGACTTACGCCACAATTTGAAGGATTAGAACATTTACATCAAAAATACAAAGACCAAGGTTTGGTAGTTTTGGGATTCCCATGCAATCAATTTGCGGGACAAGAGCCAGAAACTAATGATACCATCGAGCAAGTTTGCCAAATGAATCATGGTGTTACTTTTCAGTTAATGGCAAAATGCGATGTAAACGGAGACGGTACCCATCCTGTTTTTAAATATCTAAAAAGTAAAAAAGGAGGTTTGTTGGGAAGCAGTATCAAATGGAACTTTACAAAATTTTTAGTTGATAGGAAGGGAAGGGTAATAAAGCGTTATGCCCCAGTTACCAAACCTGAAGCGATTGAGGACGATATTCGTAAGGCTTTGTAATATGTCAGAAGAATCAGAAGTATTGAAGCTCGAAAGACAACTTTGCTTTCCATTATACACAGCTTCTCGACTTACGACCCAATGTTATCAACCAATTCTCCAAGAATTAAATCTTACTTACCCTCAATACTTGGTTATGTTGGTTCTGTGGGAAAAAAATAATTTGAGTCTTTCAGACATTGCTCAAAAATTATTTTTGCAGTCTAATACATTAACTCCTTTACTGAAGCGGATGGAAGAATTAGGCTTGTTGACCAGAACACGATCTAAACAAGACGAGCGTAGTATCTGTATCTCCTTGACTGAAACAGGTGAAAAACTCAAGACACAAGCTGAACAAGTACCTTCTAGGTTAATGCAACAAATATCTTTAACCAGAGATGAAGCCATTCAACTACATACCTTATTATATAAGCTCATACAGGGTTAACAAAATACCTACAGCCGATTCTCTCAAGAATCGGCTATTTTTGTACCATTAAGTTATTTATTTTACTTAAATGGTATTTTGAAAATCGGTATAGAAGAATGCATCTATATTTAAACCATATTTCTTCGGAAAATAATATTTGAAAACTGTACCCGAAATGGAGGGTTTGTTGGTTTCGTAAATCATATCTTCCATCATTTTCTTATAATCTGCTC
>NZ_JBMLSD010000221.1:0-1943 GCF_049240685.1 Flectobacillus sp. | reverse complement strand
TTTGTGTGACTTATTATTGGACAAAATGAGAAGCTGAGATTCAGGAGTATAGTCTTAGACTTATAAACTCAATTTTGTGGAGTAATCTGTTGGTAGAATTTTAAGCACATTCGTATCCTTAGCATTTTTTCAATAGCGGCAAGTCTTGCCGCTATTGCAATTTTATATGAAAACTAGGCTTAAACCTTCGGACTGTACTAATCTTACCTTTATTATTACTTGTGTACCAAAGGAGTTAGAAACCTTACCCGAGCAAAATTCAGCATTTATACATAGGACAGTTGTTTTTCCAAAAAGAGCTTCCAGTTAGCATATATTTCCTGATATTCCTCAAAAAGCGCTTTTTCAGGTTCGATTGTACCTATAGACTTCATATTTTCGAAGGCTTCTTTGGGTTTTGCAAAAAATCCTATCCCAATTCCTGCACCTAGGGCAGCACCCTTAGCTCCGTCAGTATCATAGAGTTCAACAGCCACTCCAATGGTATTAACTAACGCTTGAGAAAATACGTTACTCAAAAACATATTGGCCTTTCCTGCCCTAATTACCGTTGGTGCTGTGCCTGTTTCGGCCATGATATCAACCCCGTATTTTAGTGAAAAAGCAATTCCTTCTTGCGCAGCTCTAATCAAATGAGCTGTAGTATGAATATTAAAATTCAAACCAGTGATCGTAGAATGAATGGTTTTGTTTGAGAGAACTCTTTCTGCTCCATTGCCAAAAGGTAAAATCCTTAGTCCATTCGCACCTGCTTTTATCGCAGACGCTGCTTCATTCATTTGGCTGTATGACCATTGAGGCGCAACCTGATCTCGCATCCATCGGTTCAAAATACCAGTACCATTGATACAAAGTAAGGTGCCAAGACGGTTGAGACCTTGATATTGATGATTGACATGGGCAAAAGTATTCACTCTCGAAAGAGGGTCATAGCTAATTTGGTCGGATACAGAATACACCACCCCTGAGGTACCGGCAGTGGCAGCTACTTCGCCTGGCTCCAAAACATTTAAGGAGAGTGCATTATTGGGTTGGTCGCCAGCTTTATAACAAACAGGCGTACCAGCTCGCAAACCCGTTAGGTCTGCCATGGTACTCGTAACTTCACCATGATTAGAAAACAAAGGTTTTAACTCTGGTAAAATTGTTTTCGGAAATCCATAATGTTTCAAAATATCTTCTGAAACATCGTTTTGTTGAAAATCCCAAAAAATACCCTCCGATAAGGCCGAATTGGAAGTAGTAATGGCATTGGTTAACTTCATAGCAATGAAGTCGCCTGGTAACATGATTTTGTAAACGGAACCATAAATTTTGGGCTCATTTGCCTTGACCCAAGCCAACTTAGAGGCAGTAAAATTTCCTGGAGAATTTAATAATTTTGAAAGGCATTTTTCTTGACCTATGGCCTCAAAAGCTTTATTTCCAATTTCTACAGCACGACTATCACACCAAATAATCGATGGGCGAAGCACACGCTGGTCGCGGTCTACCATTACTAATCCGTGCATTTGGTAGGCAATCCCAATTGCTTGGATATCTTTTGGATTGTACTTTCCTGAACTGTTACATCTTTGAATAGCATTAACAGTGCAATCCCACCACATTTCGGGGTCTTGTTCTGCCCAGTCTGCCTGCGGTGAGGATATGGTGTTTTCTGTGTCGGGATATTGTGCTGATGTAACCAATAATCCAGAGGCTCCGTCAACAACAGAAACCTTTATGGAAGATGTGCCTATGTCTATTCCAAGTAAAAGCATGAGGGATTTATTTTAAGATTGTTATGAAAAATTAGTTCAAAAATTAGAATTGAAAGATATATTGCCTGTTGAATCAGAACAGTATTGTCTTGATTTTTCCAGCTTTGGAGTCAAAAGTCTAAATACTTAAGTTAGTAGTTTTGTACATTTACGCCGTAGAATTTAGCCAAAAGGTCTGTATAT
>NZ_JBMLSD010000220.1:0-2315 GCF_049240685.1 Flectobacillus sp. | reverse complement strand
GTTTTTTATTGCCTACAGCCATGCTTTTTTCCAAAACCCACCGCCGAAAGCCGATTCCTGACAGCCCAATGCCCAATCTTAAATTTTATTTTGCGCACTAACTTATTCCCTTGAACACCAAAACGATTAAAATAAGGATAATTGAGAGTGGTCATCTTCAGCTACAAAAAGCTTTTTATCTCTAATTTGCTTTCGATGACTATTTACAAAATCACTAAAAGCATCTATTTCTTTATATAGGTCTGAAAAATTATAGCTATCAATATGATAACTTTCGACATATACTTCCGAAAAGTCGGTTATCACATAATCCAACGTTTTGATACCATAATTTTGTAAACCCAATAAATACAAGTTCTGGTGATTGTACTCAAACTTAGGCCCTGTATATACTCTCGTGCTTTTTAGGTCTATTGCCTTATTGTTTCCAACAATATCTACATATCCATATATCAGACAATCTTTATAGCGAGTTTCAGTATAAACTTGGGTCTTATATTTAGGAGGTAAAAGCGCTCTTGTCTTTTCTATCACATATTCAGAAAACATCTCTTCATTGGCGCCCGTCGTAATAGCCTTTTCAAAATCAATTCCTTTTTGTTGCGCTTCGGTTGTTGGGCGAGGCACACGATTAATCCTATCTAACATTTCCTGAAGGTCAACCATCAGATTTCCTTCTGAGTTAGTCTTTTCATGTAAAAACAAAGAAAATGTATTTAAAAGGGTCGGATAAACGCGAATCATAATAAAAGCGTCAAAAGACTTTAGAAATGGAAAATTGAGATATTCTATAAAATTGATAAAATGTATAAAGTGATTCAAGATAGCTTTCTCAAATCACTTTATCACTGTCGACAATGCATCAAAACTATGCAATTACTAAACGCTCAACGACTTTATCGTTTACAAGATGGCTCTCTACTATTTCAGGAATGTCAGATAATTCTACATTACCATAAAATACGCCTTCAGGATATACCACCATCGCAGGGCCAAATGCACAAACATCTAAGCAACCCGCTTTCTGCGCACGAATTTCGAGATTAAGACCTTTTTCTTTTAGCTCATCTTTAAGAGCGTTTACCAATGCCATGCCTCTTTCTTCTCCACAACATTTTTTAGGAGCAGGCTTTACGTTTGTACAAACAAACACGTGCTTTTTGTATTTCATAAATAACAATGAGTTTAAATAGACGACTGAGCTTATGCTAAATCAATAATTCTTTTATCTGCAATTTAGGTCTTTTATTGTAAATTTGGCATTAACGAAAGTTAAGACATTAGAGATAAGGCAAAAAAAGCTAAGGATATTCAAAAACATGACTTTTCAAACACAGGAACAATACCAATTTATTGAATCTATACTTTTCGAAAACTTAGGCTATAATCCCGAAATTTTAGATTTCCAGTTCTTTTATGGAGGAAACTTTAATTTAGCCGTTCGTGTAAAAGTTAAAGAAGGCGATTTTTTCATTAAATGGAATCAAGGAGATCATACAGGTATGTTCGAGACCGAAGCTCGAAGCCTTGAGCTATTAGGAAGTACTGGAGCGTTGTCAATTCCTAAAGTTGTCAACTTTGGCAAAATTGTGGATAAAGACTATCTTATGCTAGAATTCCTTTCAACAGCTCACCGTCAGAATGACTTTTGGCAGGATTTTGGGCATAAACTAGCAAAGCTCCACCTAAACACCGCTCCCAATTACGGACTCGACTATAACAATTATATAGGAGCGCTTCCACAAAGTAATGAGTGGATGAATAATGGGGTAGAGTTTTTTGTGGAAAAAAGATTACGTGTTCAAGCAGGACTAGCATTATATGAAAGACGAATCTCAACCGAACTATATGAGCGTCTAATGGCTTTTGTCCAGAAACTCCCTTCACTTATACCTAATGAGAAGCCTTCACTTATTCATGGCGACTTATGGTCTGGTAACGTAATGACTGATGCCAATGGGCAAGTAGCTTTAGTGGATCCAGCCTGTTACTACGGACTTCGCGAAGCCGAATTGGCGTTCACAACGATGTTTGGAGGTTTCGATACCAACTTTTATGAAGCCTATCATGAGGTATATCCTATCGAAAATGGGTTTGGTGATCGTATTCCTATCTATAATTTATATCCTCTAATGGTTCATGTTAATCTATTTGGAGGAGGGTATTTGGATGCAGTGGAGAAAATTATCAAAAAGTTTGAATAAAAGAGAAAAAGATTTTTGGATATAAATTGTATTATGCCAAGTTGAAATTTACCTTCATAGCAGCCTGACTAGGCTGCTATATTATTTTATCTTGAAATTTGTATTAAAAAA
>NZ_JBMLSD010000219.1:0-17017 GCF_049240685.1 Flectobacillus sp. | reverse complement strand
GTCAATGTTTTGCCGACTTCGGTCGATACCAAATTGAACTTGAAGGAGTTTGATTATCTCTCAGAAGCCCTTAAAATTACACTAGCAGGCAAATTGAAGGATACGAAAGTATTGCCTGTGGAAGGTAAACAGGCAGTTGCTCCAAGTTTTTCAACTAATCTTCCTCCGCATTCATTAACAGTAATTCGTTTGCAGAGAAAAAAGTAAAGGTTTGGGTAAAATAAGTAAGAAGATTTGAAAATGAGTTGCCCCTAAACATCAATCATAAAATAAGGCTAAAATCCCAGCTTTTTGATTGATGATTAGGGGTTTTTTCTTTTATTTCAGTGAAGTATGATTATGACAAGAAGTTTCTTTCACTAAGGTTTAAAAGGCTTCAAGATAGCGCAATTAACCAGTTTAGGTTCGAGCTTTTAGGACTGACTTACCATATAATAAAAAACTAGAATAAGTATTTGATTAGCAATTATATATGTGAAACTTGTTGCAGAATTAACTAAACTCTTAGACGAATGAAAGCGACAAGTATACCAGATTATGAAAGAACTTTCGCCCAGAATGGCGTTGATAGTTCGGGGAAAAAGTTTACTTTCCAAGATTTGAACCTTCCTATCGGGAATACGAACCAAACAATTGACATTAAGCAATGTAAGTTGGAGAGTGTTCCTAAAAATTTTTTCTACGAGCAAAAAACAGATAAGCGGAAAATTGTACTACATTTCACCATGGGGTACCTTAAGGGAGATATCGCAACGCTTACAGGTTCAGACCACGTTTCAGTTCCGTTTGTCATAGCTCGAAATGGAACAATCTACAACCTATTTTCTTCGAGTTTTTGGAGTTATCATTTAGGGCCTGGAGCTTCTGGCGGAAACACCCGAATGAGTCAAGAGAGTATAGGCATAGAAATCTCAAATATTGGTCCTTTACGCTTAAATGGCACCAATCTTACATCAGTTTATAGTAATACCGATGTTTATTGTAAGTTAACCGAAAAATCATTTTATGTTGAGCAAAATTCAAAAGTTAGGGGGTATCAATATTACGCTACTTTTACCAATGCTCAATATGCCTCAGTGGTTAGATTGGTCAAGTATCTGACCGCCCGATACAACATTCCAGAAGTTGTGGTGGATGATCCTGCTGGATTGATGAGTGACACTGATTTTGCTGCCTTTAGCGGAATTGTAACACACACAAATTGTCGACAAGATAAGACAGATATTGGTCCTGCATTCGATTGGCAAAGATTTAAAGATGGATTACTCAATTTTTAGAGATAAGTAAAAGGAAAGATTAAATTAATAGAATATCTGAGGCAAAATTTGCCTATAAACTTTTGATTATGAATGTCTTCAAATGACCAATATACTGTTAACTATTAACGTTTTCCTACTTATTTAGTAATCTATTATACTGTTGACTGAATCAAAAAGAATATAGTTGGATGTAGGATGGTAGCGGAGATTTAAGTATTTTGCTAAAAATCAAGCTTCACATACTATGAAAAAATCGACGATAATCTATTGCCTTTTTCTGTCAACGGTACTTGCGAGTTGTTCGAATTACAAGGATAAAACCGAAGTAAGTAAAGATGATTCTGTAAAAGCAGCCAAACTAGCTCCGAAGCCCGTTTATGACGGTATTTATCGAGTAGAGGGCGATTCGGTCGTAATCCCTAGCTTCGAAATTGAAGTGGAGTTAAGCCCCAAAGCGGAGGCTAAAATCGAAAAGGACAAAGAAAGTATTATAGTTTCTGCCTCATTTTCAGGTATTCCCATCGACCCAAATTCTCCTAATATGCAGGAGTGGGCAGAGGGAGGAATAGCAGGAAAAGAAATTGAATTACTAGGTCAACGAGTGGCTAGATTTGAAAATATCAAGGTCAAAAAAAGTACCTTAGATTCTGTCACGGGTAAAGACCTAGAACTCCTAATTAATGTATACACAGGTCGTAGAACAAACCCCGATAATTTGTTGGACTGTGGTATTCTTTCTGAAAAAATGGCGAAAGTACAAAACAAAAAGTTTGTTCTCAAAGCCAAATTGATTTACGGAGAATAACTTATGTCAGGTTGAATGATTGAGTGAATGAGTGATTATTGTCAGATATAAAGACCCAATGTCTTATATTCATGCAATCATCACTCATTCACAAAATCTCAAATCACTCAATCATAACCATGCACTAAATGATTCTATACACTCTCAAAAAGTTAATCAGCTCATTTGCATCATAAAAATTTGTTTTTCTAAGCATATTTTGTCGATGCGTATTAACTGTATTATTGGCGATAAAGAGTTTTTCACCAATTTCTCTACTTAAATATCCTTGCCCCATCAGTTGTGCAATTTCTAATTCACGTTGACTGAGCACCTCGAGTTGAATTAACTCATTCGTTTTATTATCTATTTCAAACAGTTTACTTTGTTTTCCGCCAGAGAGAATTAAGTGTTGTTTACCATCTCTTTTTACATTGGTAATTTCAGAAACGAAGGCCACAAAATAGGTTATTTTACCAGTTTCATCCACGCTCAAGGCCATACTTTCTTGGCAAACTCTTCTTATTTTTCCATCACTTCCTTTCATTCGATAATCATAAATGACTCGAAGTCGATTCATATTTTCAGGAGGAATTTGTGCCGCATATTTTGCGATTTCTCTTGAAATATGGATTAAGCCCGCTTGGTCTTCCGCTGGGTATAGCTCGACATATCCTTTTACTCCTACCTCGTAGAAGTGCTCGTTAGACCAACCACAGACTTTCTGTACATCCCCCAATATAAGTGGATATTTCATCGTATTGATGTCTAGTACGGCTAGCGCAGTTCCTTGCATACGAAGTGTCTCATGAAACAAGGGGTGAAAGGTCATAAAATGCTCGACTTTTTCGGGTTTTTCTTCAAGTTTACCTGAGTGCCAGAGCTGCTTAAATAGTTCAAATGGGGTGGGTTGGGCAGGCATCGTCTATTAATTTGCTTAGATATTTAATGAATTGTCAGTAGTTAAGAGTTTAATATTTTCCTTTATATTAAGCAATTTGCTCAAGATTGCCAATGTATATTTGAGTTATTTACTAAACGGTCGACGATAAATAAAAAAACTAAAAATTGTAGGGAAAGACGCTCTCGGAATAATTTTTGTAGGGATATTTTGACTAAATACTATAATCAAAAATAGGCAAAGGATTACTTACGACTAGTAGAGGGTTCCAATAGTCGTAAGTAAATCCATTTTAGCTTTTGTGAGATTCCTGATTAGACTAAGTGTAGCACAGGAAATTTTAAGTACTCCCAAGGTGGGATGGTGTGTTAATGATTGTTGTGTTAGATTCCAAGAAAGGGTATTGGTTAATTCATATCTTTCAGATTTTGAAAACCTGCAGCAATACTCTTTTTTTAGTACTGCAAAATTCGGCTCTCTGACGAATAGTTAAAATACCTGTATGCAGGTATTTTGTATGTTTATTTTTGGAAATGCCTGAGAAATTATATGAAATCAAACCAGTTATTATTCATTGTATTTCTGTTGTATCTCTTTCCGCTAATTTCAAGGGCGGCAAGACTCGATACCTCTAAGCCGATATTGATTGATCAAAATTTTCGTCACCAGATGGTCAACCAATATACCTCGGTCGCCCAAAAATATAGAGCTGTAGACACTATTCGCGCTTTTGATAGAATTCAATACCAGTTTGTGAACAATCAAAAGTATGAGTTAATTGAATTAGGAAAAGCTTACCAACAAAAAGATGCCTTACTCTATTTGGAAGTCGTAAATACTTCTTCTCAAAAGATGGAGCTAGTATTGGAGGCGTCTCACATACGTGTGGATGAGATGCAATGTTATCTACTCAAAAACAATAAACCAGTTTTGTGGGAAACATTGTATCGTAGCAAACCACTGTACCTTCGAAAGAATCCTTATATCTATTTCTCGTTTCCGCTCGAAATCGCTCCTAAAGATACACTCAAAGTACTATTACACTCTGTCAGAAACTATGGACTACATATCACTAGTTTGGATTTGTACCGAAAATCTTTCTTTTTTGAACATGCCATAAGTCAAAATTTAAAGTCGATTTTTCAGGTTATTTATTGTTTTATATTTACGGTAGTGCTTCTATTATTGGGATTCTTCTATGCAGAAAAACTTCTGATTTTTGCTGGCATAATGATAGGAGTAGCCAATGCAAATATGCTGACCGTAGGATATTTTTATGACCTTCTTCCTTTTCCTAGTTTTTTAAATATAAATGCCTCAAATATAGGTTCTTTCTGGGTGTTGGGATTGAATGTTTTTTTTCATCCTTTTGCTTATAACGTAATACAAAGCATACCAGTCAATCTCAAACGGTATCGGTCAGGCGCTCTTATACTTGTCATTTTAAATGTCAGTGTGATGCTTCTACACTTTTTTTCGCCTAGTTATACCATCTTGTATATTATCACCAATAGCCTTTTTCCGCTTACTTTTGCCAATACATTATGGGCCATTTACCACGCAGCATTACTTTTTGTACGAGGAAAAAGAATTGATTATCTGGCCGCTTGCCTTCTAGGTATTTTGCCCACTATGATAAAAAGTTTGGCAGGCTATTTTTTGATAAATCAAGAAAGTATTACCCTCAATAGTGATTATTTTACCCCTTTTGTGGTCATTATTTTGATTTCATACATTTCTTATGAGCAACTCAAAAATAGCTTGATTTTCAGAAAAATACATGAAGCAAAAATGAGTATTCTCAAAGATGACTTGGAGAGTATCCGTAAAAATGAAGTAGAAAACATCGGTCGACAGCTCCATGACCAGGTAGGGAATACCCTAGCAGCGGCCTTGGGATATTTGAACAAAGCGCAAATTGATGTACCAACAAGTAAAAAAATTTTGGAAGAGGCCATCAATGAGATTCGTCTGATGAGTCATACGCTTGTAAAGGAAGAGAATTTATCACTTACTACCAAGATTGAACGAACTATCGAGCAATACAATGAGTTCTCAAATGTGAGGGTACATTTTCATGATTTTTCAGATGGGAAAATCAACCAATTAGAGTCTTTAACACAGCAAAATATATATATGATTTTGAAGGAATGTCTGTTGAATGTTATCAAACACGCCAAAGCAGAGGAGGCATTCTTACAAATTTTTGAACAAGAAAAAGGCTTTCGATTTGTGGTAGAAGACGATGGCATCGGCTTCGATACGAGCGTGGAGGGAAAAGGAATAGGTTTGCTCAATATGAGAAAGCGTGCCGCAATTTCTAACCTAAAATTCAATATCGAATCTACTGCCTCTGGAACAACCACTATTATTGAAACGAAGTAAGTATGAAAACAAAAGTAATAATTGTCGATGACCATTCATTGTTTAACGATGGTTTGGGCTTGATATTAAAAGAATCTGGTGATTACGAGGTTTTAGCTCAAATATATGATAGCCGTAAAGCATATCAAGAATGCAATACGCTTTTACCCGAACTTATTTTGGTAGATTATAACATGCCTTTTGTAGATGGTTTGGTGTTGGTAAAACAGTTGAGAACTCTCGTTCATCGTTCTAAAATTGTGGTTATTAGTATGTACGCCGACCGCCGAGAAATCGAAGCTTTTAAAGCCTTCGAAATAGAAGGATATTTATCAAAAACTAGTCCTTCTGCCGAAATACTATTATCATTGAAAAAAATCATGAATGGAGAAAGTGTTTTTCAGGTTAAGCAAGAAAAAAGTACAAACCTTGAAAAAGATTTTTTTTCGCTAAAAAAACTATTAACAAAACGAGAAGTCGAAATTCTGAAAGCTTTGAAAAAAGGTTATACTTCCGAGCAGGTAGCTCAAGAATTATGCTTAAGCTACTACACCGTAGAAACCCATCGTAAAAACATCAACCAAAAACTGAAATTTAATTCGAAGAAAGAGTTTTATGATTTCTTAGATACCATAGCTTTGGAGGAAAAATAAAAATTAGTAACTAGGTTATCCGTGAATAAGCTAGTCGTTATGAGAAGGCACTCGTAATTACAAAATATATAAATTTTACCGCATATACGTTTGATAAACTTTCTTAAGTTAGGACGCAAAATAAAGTCTAAGATTGTGCTTTAAGGTTTCAGGTATCGGCTTTCGGCGGTGGGCTATGGGAAAAATGCTTGTCCGTGGTCGTTAAAAATATTTTAGCACTCTTTGCCTTTTGCCTATTACCTTGTCCCTAAAACACAAACCTTAAATTTAATTTTGTGCAACTTTAGGCAAAAATCTAGTAATGATTTCGATAGAAATACTTTTTGTTTTTGGCATATAGCTTAATGCTTATTGTGGGTAAATTAATTTTTCTTTTGCCCACTTACTCAAGATAAAATATGGTTCATAAAAAAGTAAAAGTAGGGGTAATACAAGCAACACCCTCTTTATTTGACCTAGAAAAATCTGTAAACTTGGTCATAGATTGGATAAAGAAAGGCGCTGAACAAGGCTGTGAGTTATTGCTTTTTCCAGAGTCTTTCATTCCATGCTACCCTCGCGGTTTGAGTTATGATGCAATAGTGGGTCGTCGAACTGACAAAAGCCGTAACCAATGGCTTCATTATTGGGAAAATAGTATAGAAGAAAATTCTGAATTTACTCAAAAAATAAGTGAGGCAATCGCGGAGGCTAATCTTTTGGTGGGGTTAGGAGTTACCGAACGAGAAAATGTTGGTGGTTCTTTGCATTGTGCCTTATGGTATTTTGACAACAAAGGAAACCTAGTTGGAAAACACAGAAAGCTGAAACCAACAGGTTTAGAAAGGTATATTTGGGCAGAAAGCGACGGCAGTACATTGACTACTCTTCAAACTTCAATTGGAAAAATTGGAGGCCTGATTTGCTGGGAAAACTACATGCCATTGGCGAGGATGTCGATGTATCAAAAAGGAGTAGAAATATATCTTGCACCAACGGCCGACTCTAGGGAATCGTGGCAATCTACTATGCAACATATCGCCCTCGAAGGCCGATGTTTTGTATTAGCAGCCAATCAATACGTCCAAAAATCAGACTATCCTGCCGAATATCAAGCCGATTTAATTGACCAACCCGAAATGATGTGTGCAGGGGGGAGTGTAATTATCTCACCCATGGGAGAGGTACTCGCTGGACCACTTTGGCATCAAGAAGGGCTATTAGTAGCAGAACTAGATTTTTCTCTTTTGGCCAAAAGTAAGTTAGATTTTGATGTAACAGGACACTATGCTAGACCAGATGTTTTTGAATTTAAAGTCAATAAACAGCCTGAGATGAGAATGGTGTGATTAAAGTGACCAAGCATTTAACAAATAAATAGGGTAATCATCAATCATCTATAAGATTTCTAGTAATGATTTGAAAATAAACCTATATATCTAAAACATGAACTAATAAGAATATAATAGTATATTTGAATATATAATGTAGCTTAATGAGAAAAAATAACTACAATATGTATATTTTACATTTGAATATATAAAGTGATTTGAATTATAACTATTTTTTTTATTTTTGTATTTCTCTGATTAATAACTCCTATTTTCACTATGAAGCTTGTAAAACAATCGCACCTCTTTTTTCGTGAAGGTAATTCAGATAAGGAATATATCATAGAATTACTCAAACATACTGAAGAGTTATTTTCCGTAAATTTTAAGTACGGAAGAAGGGGCGCTGTTTTAAAAGAAGGGACTAAAACCGAAAAGCCGATTACACTTGCAGCGGCTGAACTAATATTCAATAAACTAGAGACTGAAAAAAGAAAAAAGGGATATCTCTCAGAATCCGAGCTTCTGTCTACTTTACCCAATCTTGATTCTCTTTCTCCAGACCTTCAAAAGCATCCTATTCTTCAACGCTTGGATGGTGCTATCAAAGGAACCTCAGTATTTAAAACTTATTGGAAAACCTCACGCGTAATTTGGAAGGCAGGTGGGCTGAAAATGATGGAAGCAGAACCCTTTGTATCCCAGTTGGTATTCAAAGGTGATAAAATGCAACAATATGCTGCACTGTGGACTTTGGTGAGGTTAAAAAGCATTAATTCTATCACAATTTTTAAAAGGGTGGTAGAAAATCCTAAATCAACCCTCCATTCGAGAAGAGTAGCAAAAGAAGGCTTACTACAAATGCTGGAGGGTGACGAATTGACGTCACTTCAGCAAGAATTTATTTCGAAATTACCAATAGTGTTTCAAGAAAACCTAATTGATGCTTTTGCACTTAAAGAGCTTCTTGAGTCACTATCGAGCCATGCTGATACCTTCGCATCTTCCCTTGAAAATCTCTACTATTTGAGTTTCCACCAAACATACATAAGAGAACTTATCATTCCTCACCTCAAAAAAGTAGATATCTCAAAGAAGAATTTTAAAGAGTTTAGATATCTTTTTAAAATAGCAGAGCTTCGTAGCGATTTTGAAGTTTATGCTATTCTTGCGCATAAATTTGAAAGAGCAGATGGTTTTGGAAATACAAGCAAAGTTTTTTCTAATAAAACAAAAGCCTATTTCCTGCAGAGAGTTATCCGTCAAATATATGAGTTTGGAAAAGAAAATCCCGAGAATTTCATACAGCTTTCGATCTCCATATTATTAAGCTATGACAAACAAAACCGTGATCTTAGTCCTAGTAATAAATTATTCTTAGAACAATGGTTTTGGAGAATTAAGCTAGAAGATTTGCCACCATTTGCAGATGCTATTTTACTGAACCTTATTTTGCACGGAGGGGGTACCCGTTTGATTCGCTATTATCGTTTTTGGATGATTGCGGAGGCTCGCAGTAGCAAAAAAATAGAGAATCGAGCCTTTCAGATGCAGCGAAAACAACAGCAAACAAAAGAAACTTTTATTGGAAGTATATTCAAGTCAATCTTAAAAATCTTTGGGAATAATAATCGAGAGCAAACAGTCGTCCATGACTCAACGAATTCTATACCTCAAAATTCACTAAAATCAACTAATAAAGGGAGAGAAGAACTTTATCCTCAACATTGGGATAAGTTCCCTCATGCATACTTGGCGTTACTATTGAGGTCGGAAGTGGACTTGATACACGGCTTTGCTTTGGAAAGATTGCTTGAACATCCAGAATATCAAACTATTATTAATCAACTCTCAGTGAGCGATTTGGTTGGACTAGTATCATCAGAGATTGAACCAACCATCAACTGGGCAACAGAATTAATTTGTGAAAGATTGCAAGTAAAGCTTGAAAAGACATTAGTGATAGGTTTGTTAAATGCCAATTCCTCAAAAGGACAAGAATTAGGGAAGCAATTTTTTCAACAATACCTAGCAGATCTTTTAATTGATAGTGATTCGCTTTTACCTGTGATTTATGCTAATCATTTTGAAATCAGACATTGGATAAAGGGACTACTGCAAGAACATACTTTACATAAAGACGTGTTAAATTCCTTAATAGATCTCGCGGTTTTGTGGTTAGCCAATCAAACAGACAATTCGGCAGAATGTAACATGCTGCTCAATCAAGGAAATAAAACCTTACAAGATTTAGCTGTTGAACAACTAATGCTACTTTCGGATGACCAGCTAAATGCCCTCCAATTGTCTCCAGTTGTGGCGGTAAAACTTTTTGCATTAAAAATCATTATTCTTAAAAATCAACTTCCCAATGCCTCCGTTTTAGCAGAATTAATTTGTAGTGACGTAAAAGATAATCGTAAGCTTGGAGAGGGTATTCTTAATTCTTTATTGAATAAGCCTGTATTCCTTGTTGAGATGGTCAATGAGTTGTATCCTAAACTATTTGTGAAGGAGCATTTTGAAGGTCAACATCTCGTGGTTCAAGGGTTACTTTCCAATTCTCTAAGACCTTATTTGAGTAAAATCAATATAGCACATTCGCTTAGGTTAATACACGGGAATTATATTCCTGCTCAAGAGATAGGTTGGATACTTCTTACTGAGCAAATTGATAAAGATCGACTTTTGGTCAAGCAAGTAGTACATCTGGCAAGTCATAACGACTTGCGGGTAAGACAGTGGTCTTGGTCGTGGTTTGACAAGAAAGTTTCATTAGCCAAAGTGGAAATAGAAGAAACCATTAAACTATTACAATCCAAGTGGGATGATACGAGACTGTTTACCATAGACTTTTTGAGGAAAAACTTTGTTAAGGAGGATTGGTCTCCAGAGGTGTTGATAGGAATTGTAGATTCAGTAAAACCTGATGTTGAAGCTTTTGGTAGAGAATTGATTACAAACTTTTATGAAGAAGGGAACGGACTTATGTATTTGAGTTTCTTATGTCAACATCCAAGCTTGAATGTTCAGTTATTCGTTTCAAATTTTATTGAAAAATATGCTGGCAACAATATCGAAAAATTACAAGACCTAGACTATTATTTTCGCTCGGTACTTATGAGAGTTAATAAAGGAAGAAATACCAAAAATAGGGTTTTTCATTTCCTCCATCAAGAGGCAATGCGTTCACAAGAAGCTGCATGTGTGGTGTCCAATATTTTGAGTGATGTGTCGGCCACTGTGGCGATAGAAGATAAGGCCAAATGCATACAAATTATACGGGATTTAGAGAAACTATACCCTTCATTGCTGTTACCAATGACTACGATTGAGTTTGAAACCAGATAAAATCTATGCTATTTAACTATAAATATGGAGGACATACCCAAATATCGAGTACAACGCGCTCGACCTCTATGTCATTTGCTCCAGACACACTCCGAGAGCCTACTTATTTTGTGGGTAAACTCCAACAAAAACTGGCGTTCAGAGAAGCGATTTCTGCGCTTCATGATGTCGTTATTTCCGACTTAAGATTTCAACCTAAAGATAAAACAGCTTACAAAGAATGGGCTACGGAGCAAGAAATGGCTTGGATGAGCGAATACGCCACGAAATTGGATTTGCGAGAAAATGAGGAGCGCATTAAATGGTTACAAAGAGATTTGAATCTTCTTCAAAAAAGACGTCATGAAATGATGAAACCTTTTTGGGAGGCAAGAATGAAGTACTTTGATTTTATTTACAAAAATGATCGAAATATGTGGATTGTACTTGATCCTATTATCACGATACATCCAGAGGAATTGTTTTTCGAGTGTTTTAGTAACGACGAATCAACGTATGCTAAGTTAGAAGCTAATTATGAGACATTTAAGGAGATAAACGAGTTTCAATGCGGAACTACCAACATTGATTATTCGCATGATTTATATCAAGAATTTCAAAAAATTAGAGATTATAAAGAAACTGATTTTAGGATAGACCCAAAAGGATTTTCTGTTCAAACGACCAACGAAGAGATCTTTCATGAAAAGAAAATAGAGGTGCCTGAAAGTTGGGTTCGAGGTTTTTTACAGGTAAGTTCTGCCATGACTTTACCAGCAACTTCATTTGAATTGCACTCAATGGATATCTATAATATTTGTTCGTTATTGAGACGATTTAAAGAAAATATTGGTCCACGTTCAATGGTCTTTATCCTGCGACCTAACCATCCTATTAGTATATTATTTGAGCCCTTCAACAAGGAAATTGTTTGTGCTAGGTCAATCTACCAAGGTGATGAATCTCAAACCATTAGAGTTTGGGGGCGACGGAGATTATTGGTGCTGGAGCGACTGATTCCTTTAGCAAAGAAGTTTACCGTCCATTTGCTTGGGAGTGGTTTGCCTTCTTTTTTCATTGCAGAAATGGGTGATATGAATTTTACTTTGGGGTTGTCTGGTTGGACAGCAAACGATTGGTCACGAGTGGGGAATTTTGATTTAATGGCTCCACGCGCGAACGTAGATACTTTCACCGCAGAGAAGGTATTCAGTGTTCTCAAAAAATCCTTTTTGGCCAAGCCAGAAATGCTTGCCAAAGAGTTGAACCTAGATATCAAAACGGTTTTGGGAGCATTATCTCTTTACACACAAGCAGGAAAGGTAATTTTTGATATAAAAAAAGGTGTTTATCGATTGAGAGAATTATCAAGAGAGCCTCTGCCGATGGATGCCCTGAGATTTGCGAATGATAGAGAAAAGCTTGCCAGGGAATTGTTGACCCAACAGAGAATTGCCGTCAAAAAAGTATATGTTGAAAATGGATTAAGGCTGGAAGGAGAATTTACATGGAGCGAAAAGATTTGGCATCCAACCGCAATCATAGATGATGATGAGAAACTGGTGGAGGCAACTTGTACTTGTGATTTTCATATTAGGAATAAGCTATACAAAGGTCCTTGTGAACATATTTTAGCGTTAAGAATTGCTGAAAAGAATTCTTCTGCTCTAATTTCAACCTAATTTGCGGAGGAAATGCTCCCCAATTAAAATCAAAAATTAATTTGCGTATTTTTTTAGAAAAACTAATAAGAAAATGTAAATTGCAACAACAAAGTAAGAGTAAATAAGACCTTGCCTTCCGAAAGGAAAGAACGATGTATCGTCGTTCATGAAATTTGACTCTACATGCATCACTAAATACAATCTTCACTGTGAGAGCTTTGTCTGGTAGACAATATTTAACAGTGAAAACTCCGAGAGTTTAAAATATCGTCTACCAGACCGCTCTCTTGGAGTTGATTGATTTAGTCAGAAGAATCTTCGAAGGTTTTACTCTACTTTGTTTGTTGCCCTACTCCATAAGAGTTAGGGCTTTCTTTTTTGTAAACCTATGGCAAATCAACCTTCAAGAGAAGATATCCGAAAAAGAGTGGCAGAGTCTACTAAAGATGCTGTTATTCTTGAAGAAATGAAACGATTTGGGTTCTGGAAAGAAGAACTTTCCCCAGAACTGGAAGATATTCTGCAAAAGCAAAAGGAGACAGAAACTGAACTGAATACCTTAGTTCGGAAGCAAACTCGTTACCGTAATCCCGAAACTTTGAGAATGGAGATGCTTAAAGAACGCATGAAGGCATCCAAACAAAAAAGACAAGAGGCAAAGGAGCGGAAAGAACAAAAAAGACTGGCGCGAGCAGAGACTTGGAAAAAGAGAAAAGAAACGGAAGTGCTCTATCTAGGAGAGGATGTATCGTCACGTTTATCAGAAACTGAACCCAATCTTGAATTTTTGGCAAAATGGAATTTACCTAATATCGAAAATCCATTGGCTCTGGCAAATGCTTTAAGTCTCAAATTGAGTCAGTTACGATTTTTGACCTATAATAGGAAAGTTTCGTTGGTAAATCATTACAAGAGATTTTATATCCCCAAAAAAATGGGAGGGAAGAGATTAATATCAGCTCCTATGCCCTTAATTAAATCTGCCCAACTTTGGATACTAAACAATATTCTTTATCAAATACCCCATACTGATCAAGCCCATGGGTTTATACCACAGCGCTCGATTGTTTCGAACGCAGCGCAACATGTAGGAAAAGAATTAGTACTTAATCTCGATTTAAAAGACTTCTTCCCAAGTATTTCATTTTCGCGAGTAAAAGGCCTTTTTCAAAGTTTTGGGTATTCTGGTCAAATTTCGACTTTGTTAGCATTGCTTTGTACCGAAGCCGAGGTTGAACAAGTTGCTATTGATGGGAAAAAGTATTTTGTGTCTATTGGCGAACGAACACTACCACAAGGCTCACCATGCAGTCCCGCTATTTCTAACCTAATAGCCTACAAGCTAGATCGCCGTTTACAAGGAATTGCCAACAAGTGGGGATTCGTTTACACGAGATATGCAGATGATTTAAGTTTTTCATGCGGTTCTGATAATTTAGATAATTTTCATCAATTGCTCTGGTCTGTTCAGGAAGTAGTCAAATCGGAAGGCTTTACGGTTCATCCAGAAAAGATTCATATCATGCGAAAAGGCAGTCGACAAGAAGTAACAGGCCTAATTGTAAATAGACAGATAGGAATAGAACGTAAAGAACTGCATCGGTTTAGAGCTTTATTACAACAAATAGAAAAGAATGGTCCTGCTGGAAAAACTTGGAATGGAAACCCTAATCTTGAAAATTCGCTGCGTGGCTATGCCAGCTTTGTTATGATGGTAAAGCCCGAATTAGGAATAAGGTTTATGAAAAAAATTGATTCGATTTTTTAGCCATTATTGTGTAAATAAATCCTTAGGACAACAGTTTAGACCGACACTACTGCACAGTTAATAGATCAAACTACTTTATCTTAACCAAATTCCTAAAAAATATTAGTATTCTGGATTAAATAAAGCTAGTAAACAGATGAGAAAAATATTTCTATGGGTAAGTATCTTGGCTTTGACCTATGTTTTACCAAGTAATGCTCAAGTAGCGACTAAAGTCTCTAAACCCAATATCGTCCTCATTATCGCCGATGATTTAGGGTATGGGGATGTTGGTTTCAATGGACAAAAGTTGATAAAAACGCCTCATTTGGATAAATTGGCGGCATCTGGTATGAAGTTTAATCAGTTTTATGCTGGAACTTCAGTATGTGCGCCATCACGTTCTGCCTTACTTTCGGGTTTACATACAGGACATACCTATATCCGTGGTAATAAAGGCGTTTTGCCAGAAGGACAAGAGCCCATTGCAGATTCTGTTGTGACAATGGCCGAAGTCTTAAAGACTGCTGGTTATACTACTGCTGCTTATGGTAAATGGGGCTTAGGACCTGTTGGCTCTGTCGGTGACCCGAACAAACAAGGGTTTGACTACTTCTACGGATACAACTGCCAAACCTTGGCGCATCGTTATTACCCAAATCATTTGTGGAATAATGGACAAAAAGTTGTTTTGGAGGCGAATGAGAATTTAGTTCAAAATAAGATTTATGCACCAGATTTGATTCAAGAAAAAGCGATTGGTTTTATCAAGGAACAATCCTCAAAACAGCCTTTTTTCTTGTTTTTACCGTATATTTTACCTCATGCAGAGCTCATCGCTCCTGATGACAGTTTGTTACAATACTACAAAAATAAGTTTCAAGAAAAACCATACAAGGGGCAAGATTATGGCCCGAATGCTACTGGTGGCGGTTATGCTTCTCAGCAATATCCGCGTGCGGCATTTGCAGCGATGGTAGCACGTTTAGATTTGTATGTAGGGCAGGTAGTTGCTCAACTTAAAGCACAGGGATTGGACAAAAATACCTTAATTATTTTTTCTAGCGATAACGGTCCACACATAGAAGGTGGCGCAGACCCTAAGTTTTTTAAGAGTAGTGGTCCATTCAAAGGTGTCAAAAGAGATTTGTATGAAGGAGGCATTCGTGAGCCATTTGTAGCTTCATGGCAAGGAGTGATAAAACCCAATTCAGAAAGCAATCATATTGGTGCGTTCTGGGATTTATTGCCCACTTTTGCTGAATTAGCCGGTGCTAAATCTAGAAAAGGTATCGATGGTCGTTCGTTTGCCAATGTACTGACAGGGAAAGGTAAAGCTTCTCAGCATGATTTTTTATATTGGGAATTTCATGAACAGGGAGGCAAACAGGCGGTACGACAAGGCAAATCGAAAGCTATTCGATTTAATGTAATTGAAAACCCTAATGCTCCAGTAGAGCTTTACGACCTCGAAAACGACCCCGAAGAGTCCAAGAATCTAGCACAACAATTTCCAGAAAAGGCGCAAGAATTAGGCAAACTCATGACGCAATCGCATACTCGTTCTTCTTTGTTTCCGTTGGGAAATCAGTAGTTAGGGTATAGGTGTTGAGGGAACAGGCACAGAGGCACAGAGTGTAAAGGGAATAGGCAAAAAGTTAAGAAGTCTCTTTCCCTCTACCATTATTTAAAAAATCTCACTTTGTGCCTCTGTGCCTGTTGCCTCTGCCACTCCTTTAATACCTACACTTCGAATTATCTGACTTAATGAAATACGTCTTATAATTTTTAGCTTTTTTATCCATACAACCTTTCAAATTCAGTAGTTCAATATTTTTAAAATCAATCGCATGGCTCTCTGCCTGCATGGCAATATAACCTTCTTTTAATAACATACCCTCTTTTTTTATCCAAGCCTTTGCTGATGTAGGATCAATACCTGCTTTTTCCCAATTATAATCTTCACTTACAAAACCGCCCCCAATATGTGGTTTTTGATATGATAACACCGTATCTCCCTCAATAATATGATGCACAATCGAATCACCTAATACAATAGCTTCTACTTTGACCCATTGGTCGCCATGATAGGTTTTAGAGTTTGAATCGGTGCAATGATCAGTTACGATTTTGTTTTGCATATACACCTCCGTGCCCGGGGTGCAGAGATTTCCAGTATGACGCGTGGTATTTCCGCCCAATCCTCCCAAAAGTTGTAGTTCTAATGAAACAGGAAAGCTCTGATTATGGGTCAAACTTTTGGCTGATTGAGAATGTAGCATCACACCACTATTACGCACATTCCAAGACGCACCACCTTTTAGTTGTTCGCCTTGAAAACGATATTCAAAACGAACTACATAGTAGGAGTATGGTTTTTTGTAGTAAATATGCCCAAATTTATCATTGAAAGATTCATACTGGTCATACATGATACGCATCATCCCGTCTTCGACCCTGAAGGTATTTTTGTAATTGACATTCAACTTTTCTCCTGCAATTTTGATATCCCAACCATCTAAGTTTTTTCCATTGAATAGTCGAATCCAATCCTTTTCGCTAGCGTCTTTATAGGTTTTGTTTTGTGCAAAAGTGCATAAGCTACCAAGTAGGAGAGAAGCAATAAAATAGAGTTGTCTTTTCATTTCTAGAATGTTTAGTAGGTAAAAATACGTATATTAAGTAAGTATGCAAAATAAAGCTTAAAGCACAATTATTTAATTGATAATGATGAAGAAAAAATAACTCGTTATGGACAAAGCCTCTAACGAGTTATCGCTACAGTTTCAAAACTGTTAAAAAAAACGATCCAACATAAAGAGACCGTGGGTTTTTAAAATCCCACTGTCACAGCCACTTTGTACCTTTACCACTTTGTACCTCTACCACATTGTGCCTCTGCCACTTTGTGCCTTTGCTACTTCGTACCTTTGCCACAAACTGCCTCTGACACTGTGTACCACAGCCACTTCGTACCTTTTAAGCTTTTCTTACAAATTCAGACT
>NZ_JBMLSD010000218.1:0-23267 GCF_049240685.1 Flectobacillus sp. | reverse complement strand
AAAAAAGCCTCTGGAATCAATCCTAGAGGCTTTTTTGTTAGAATATATCTTCCAATCCTAAGCTGGAACAATTATCTGGCTTGCTTCCAACAAAGTATTTGTCGTAATTTCAGAAAATGACTCTTCAGGTTTTTCGGTTAAATGTATCGTTTTTACACCCGCACGATGTCCCGCTTTAATATCACGATGTGCATCGCCAATCATCCAAGATTGGTCTGGGTCGATTTTGTATTTGGCAATAGCCTTTTCAATCATCAGCGAGCCAGGCTTACGAGTAAGAGATGCCGAGTTGAAGTTTTCGTGATGAGGACAGAAATACAGGTCATCTAATAAATGTCCACATTGCTCTTGGAAGTAATTATGGCACATCCATACATCATCGCGCGTGTAGATACCCTTCGCAATACCCGATTGGTTTGTAATGACAATCAACAAGTAGCCCGCAGCCTTCAAGCGCTCCAGCGCTTCTACTGTTCCTTCGGGAATAATCAAATCTTCGATGCGATAAACGTAGTCCACTCTATCTACGTTCAAAACACCATCTCTATCTAAAAAAATACACTTATTCATATCCTTACAAAGTTAATCAGTTTTATATAAAAATGGTCAATTGATGTGTTTTCAAAATGATAAGAAGAAATCCCAATAGGTTTTTATATAATTTATTGAATATTTTTTTTAATAAAAATTATAAATAATAACTACTTTTCAAACTTTTATCGTCGATAAATCTTCAAATTTGATTGAAAGGTAAAAAAAAGGCTCATCAGAAATATCTGATAAGCCTTTTTTAAAGAATGTCTGGTTGGTGGACAAACTTATTTTATCCGTGCATTGCGCTATAAGCAAAAAGTATTTCTAACAAAATCATGAATACATTTTTGCCTAACGCCTAGGGCTTATGGCCTAGAGCGCAATAATGCAATTATCAATACTTAATTCCTAAACCGCTTTGTTCCAAGGAATACCAGCCAGAATCAATAACAAGCCTAATCCAAAGAAAATCAATGCGTTGTTAAATCTTTTTGCATCACTCGTTTCACGCTTATTTTTTGAATGACCTACCGTAATCAAAACGATAGCAATAATCATAGTAAATACGTGCTCAACAGCGATTTTACGATAAAAAGCATTGCCCATTACTTCCTTCATACCCATTTCGAATGCCTTGGCACCAAACGGACTCACAAAGTAAAGAACTAAGCCTAGTAACAATTGTGTGTGGCATGAAATCATAAAGAAAAGACCCAATTTACGATCACCATCTGAAAACTGCGCTTTTGAAGTTTTGCCCATAATGGCACTAATCGTTGTAGCCAAACCCAACATTAACACAAGCCAACGAAGGTAAGAGTGAGAAGTTACTAGAATCTCGTACATAATAATATGTTTTTTGTTTGTTAAAAATTCAAAGTGGCGCTATCCAATAGATTTGCTGTGCCAAAGATAATCAACAAAAAAATCGGACTATATGTTATTCTCGAAAATTCTCAATTATTTGTTATTTCATTTCGCTTTCAATCTTTGATGTTGAGCTAAATTTCTCTTTCATCAAACAATTCTTTCTCATTTTGACTTAACTTTAAAGTAGAGCAAAACCCTCTTATTTCATACATTTAACAAACTAATATCAATTCTATGAAAAAACATTACGTACTACCATTGGCTTGCGTTGGTAGCTTATTTCTTGGAGCTTTTATAAATCAAAAACTTGAAAATCAACCTATCACAACCAATGTTATCCGTCACGCTCAATCATTGTTAGGATTGGAATTTACCGAAGCTGAAGCTGATTCTATGATTTTTGATGTGACTGATAATCGAAGAAATTTTGAAGAAATTCGAAAAGTATCTATCAACAATGAGGTAGCCCCAGCTGTAACCTTTAATCCTTTACCCATAGGATTTACTTTTGACAAAGCTCCATCAAAATTTATACCTTCACTAACTTCTGGTGTTAAACTTCCTGTAAATAAAAGCGATTTGGCTTTTATGAGTGTTCGCGAATTGGCTGAATTGATTCGAACCAAACAAATTAGCTCATTAGAACTAACGCAGTTTTTTCTGGAAAGACTAAAAACCTACGACAAACAGTTGGCATGTGTGATTACGCTCACAGAAGATTTGGCGATTCAACAAGCCAAAAAAGCCGATGCAGAAATAGCCAAAGGAAAATATAGAGGCTTATTACATGGTATTCCGTATGGCGCTAAAGATTTATTAGCCAAAAAAGGATACAAAACCACCTGGGGCTCTGTACCTTTCAAAGACCAAGTGTTGGACTATGATGCCACTGTGATTACTCGTCTCGAAGAAGCTGGCGCTGTGCTTTGTGCCAAACTAACCCTTGGTGAGCTCGCTTGGGGAGATGTTTGGTTTGGAGGTACAACCAAAAATCCTTGGAACCTCAAACGTGGTTCGTCAGGCTCTTCGGCAGGTTCGGCGTCATCTGTTTCGGCAGGACTATTACCATTTGCGATTGGCTCCGAAACGTTAGGCTCTATTGTATCACCTTCTTCCGAATGTGGGACAACGGGCTTACGTCCAAGTTTTGGTCGTGTGCCTCGTACAGGTGCAATGGCATTGAGCTGGTCGATGGATAAACTTGGCCCTATTTGTAGAACAGTCGAAGATTGTGCGATTGTATTCAATGCCATCAAAGGAACCGACGGAAAAGACCTAAGTACCATTGACGCTTCGTTTAGTTTTAATGGAAATAGAAAAGATTTGAAAGGTATCCGAATTGCTTATTTGAAAAAAGATTTTGACCGAAATTATCCAACCAAGACTCAGGATTCTCTATCCTTGGTAACTTTACGCAAATTGGGGGCAGAGTTAATTCCTCTTGAACTACCAAATTACCCAGTAGGAGATATGACTATTATCCTGAGTGCCGAAGCAGCCACCGCATTTGATGAGCTAACACGCAATGGAAAAGATGATATGATGGTCAGACAAATCAAGAATGCTTGGCCAAATTCATTCCGCGCTTCTCGTTTTATTCCTGCGGTAGAATACCTACAGGCCAATCGCCTCCGTACCAAGCTTATTCAGGATATGGAGACTAAACTCAAAGATATAGACGTTTATATTTCACCAGCCTTTGGTAATGCCAACTTGACCTTAACCAATTTGTCAGGGCATCCTTGTGTAGTATTACCCAATGGATTCCGTCCGGAAGGACGCCCAACAAGTATTACTTTTATGGGGAAATTGTTTGGAGAAGGCAAGTTGCTAGAGGTAGCCAAAATTTACCAAGATGCTACTGATTTCCACAAAAAGCACCCAGAGTGGCTCAAGAAATAGCGATTTTCATTGTAACTTTAACTATTGAGTGATTGAGCGAATGAGTGATTAATTTTTAATCTATAATTTACAAAGCATTACGTCAGATGAGATAGACATTTGTAAAAATCACTAAATCACAAACCACTCAATCACTCAATATTCATAAGATATGCGATTTACTTTTTTTATCTGCTTGTTATTGACGGCTTTCCGTTTTCAAGATACCTTACCCAAAGAAGCTATCGCTCAAATGATTGCGACGGAAAAGGCGTTTGCTAAAATGGCATTAGATAAAAATACACCAGCGGCCTTTCTTTATTTTTTAGCGCCTGATGGCGTAGTTTTTGAAAAAGGAATGCCTCATAATGGTTTGGAGGTCTGGAAAAATAAAAAGCCAGAAAGTTTATTACAATGGCAACCGATTTATGCAGGAATGGCGCTTTCGGGCGATTTGGGATATTCTATTGGTAATTGGCAAGCTTCTGCTAATGAGCAAGCGCCAGCCTCCGCAACTGGTACATTTGTAACACTTTGGCAAAAACAAAATACAGGCGATTGGCGTGTTCGTGCAGATATAGGTGTGGCACACAAAGCCAATTCCAACCAAGTACTCAAAGAAAGAATTGGCACTTTTAAGCCAACCAATAATGCGGTAATTCAAGCAGAGCGTTTTGTGTTTATGAAGGATTTTTATTATTGGAAAAATGCAAAAACGGCCTTAAATCCACACGAACCCCATCTTTCTGAGAATATTCTTTTAATTAGAGACAATTTCTTACCAATTGAGGGAAAAACCAATGCGATAGCTTTTTTACAAAAAAATTATCAGAAAAAACTGATTTATACAGGTCTCAAAACTATTGTATCTCAGGCCACAGACTTTGCTTGTGTTTATGGAAGCATTTCTGGAAAAGCTGCAGATAAAGACATTAAGGGCAGTTTTCTGAGAATTTGGCAACAAGAATCTATCAATAATTGGAAAATTGTGGTCGACGTAGAAACAATTCAATAAGAGTTTATCTTCTCATCGACCTATTTTATACACACTACTACGAAACTTACCTCATTTACTCCATTAACCATTTAACTTATGTATGCATTAAAAAACTGCAAGATTTATACTTCCTCAAAAGTTTTGGAACAACATGCCATTGTTATCAAAGATGACAGTGTTTTGAAAATTATTCCTGAAGAACAAATTGAACATGAACTTTCGACTGTAGATATGAGAGGCTTATCCATAGCCCCGTCTTTTATCGATATCCAAATTTATGGAGGCGGTGGAAGTCTTTTTAATTCTAGCACAAGTATTCATACTATTCAAAAAACTTATCAGGAAATACGTCGCTCAGGCACAAGTCATTTTCAAATTACTCTTTCGTCTACTCCTCTTGACAAAATCTTGGAGGCAATTCAAGTCGCGAAAGACTATTTGGCACAAGGTGGAAAAGGTTTGGCGGGCTTACATTTAGAAGGACCGTTTTTTAGTTTTCCAAAAAGAGGTGCACACGTAGCCGAATTTATTCGAAAACCTACTAATGAAGAGCTCATTCAAATAGTAGAAGCCTCAAAGGGTTTACCTACCTACATGACAATAGCACCAGAGGAATTTACCAAGGAGCAACTTGAATATTTACTCGACAGTCATATCATTATTGCGGCGGGACATAGTTCTGCGACTTACGAACAAGCAACAGAGGCTTTTGATAAAGGTATTAAAAGAGTTACCCATCTTTTCAATGCCATGTCACAGTTTCAGAGTCGTGAGCCAGGTCTTGTAGGTGCGACTTATGATAGTGATGTTTGGGCAAGTATTATTCCTGATGGCGTACACGTAAGTTATCCGACGGTAAGTATTTCGAAAAAAATGATGGGCGAACGCCTCTTTATCATCACCGATGCCGTTACCGAGGACACCTCGGGCGATTATAAGTTTATACATGCTGGCGACCGCTATACCGATACCAATGGTATTTTATCAGGTTCGGCGCTCACTATGATTCAGGGAGTTATTAATTGTTACTTAAAAGTAGGTATTTCTCTCGACGAATCCTTGCGTATGGCCTCTACATATCCAGCCCAAGCTATCCAACAAGACCAAACTTTGGGTAAGATAGAAGAAGGATTTCCTGCTAATATGGTTATTTTCAACGAAGACTTAGAGGTTCAGGGAATTATAGAACAAGGATATCTCGAATGGTTTCTTGAAATTTAAGCCCTAATACTTGTCGATATATTGGGATACTTGCCAATCCTTACCTTATTTTGCATGTTCACAATGGCAGATTTTTTACATGCAATTACAATCTAAGCAACCCCATATTGGTACTACCATTTTTACGGTCATGTCTAAACTAGCCAATGACCACGGCGCACTTAATTTGTCTCAAGGTTTTCCTAATTTTGAGTGCTCTCCCAAATTGATTGAATTAGTTGAAAAATATTTACGCAAAGGCATGAACCAATATGCTCCATTGTCTGGAATTCAGCCTTTGCGTGAAATCATTGCACAAAAAACATCAGATCTTTACGGCATTTCCTATCATCCCGACCAAGAGGTGACCATTGTTTCGGGTGCAACTGAGGCACTATATGCCGCCATCACAGCTGTGGTACAAACTGGCGACGAGGTTATCCTACTTGAGCCAAACTACGATTCTTACGAACCAGCCGTTCGCCTCAACGGCGGTATTCCTGTCTATGTTACGCTTACTCCAGAAAATAACTACCAGATAGATTGGAACGTTGTAAAAGCCAAAATCACAGAAAAGACAAAACTTATTTTGCTCAATACGCCCCACAATCCAACAGGAACGGTCATGAGCAAAGACGACCTTGAACAGCTAGCAGCCATTGTCAAGGATACCAATATTTTTATCGTCAGCGATGAAGTATATGAGCACATTATCTTTGATGGTCATCATCATTGGAGCCCTATTCGTCATCCTGAGCTTCAAAAGCGTACCTTTGTATGTGGCTCGTTTGGTAAAACATTTCATGTTACTGGTTGGAAAGTGGGGTATTGTTTAGCGCCACAACAGCTCAGCGAAGAGTTTAGAAAAGTCCATCAATGGCTTACATTTTCAACCGTAACGCCTATTCAATATGCATTAGCTGAGTTTTTACAAGAACCTGATAACTATTTGTCAGTATCGCAGTTTTATCAAGAAAAGCGAGATAAGTTTATTGCATGTATTCAGGGCAGTAGATTTGAATGGATTCCAGCAAGTGGTAGCTTTTTCCAGTGTGTCAATTATGCTAACATTACCGACGAGAACGATTTGGCACTAGCACAGCGACTTACCAAAGAAATCGGTGTAGCTAGCATTCCTGTTTCTGTTTTTTATCATCAGAAAAACGATTACAAAATTTTGAGATTTTGTTTTGCCAAAGATGACCAAACCTTAGAGATAGCTGGCGAGCGATTGAGTAAATTATAACAAAATATTTATCAACATGAAAAAAATTATCAACGGGTTCATCGGGATATTTTTATTGATTAGTACTGTAGCTTGTACCAAGCAACCCAAGTTGGAAGGACTCGATTTGGAAACATGGAAGTCAGATAGAGGTGGTTGTCAGGGAAAACGATTAGCCATGTTAGAAAAAGTAAAAAGCCTGAAAGAAGAAATAAGAGGCGTTAGTGCCAATGATATGGATGATTACTTAGGAAAACCAGACATTCAACAGTTGGCCGACCGTAATCAAAAATACTATATTTACTTTTTTGAACCGGGCACACATTGTCAAAACAAGACACAGAAATCTACAGCATTGTCTATGGGTATTCGATTTAGTGCTATGGGCATTGCAACCGAAATAACTTTTCAGCATGGTACTCCATAAAAAAAGGCTCGAAATTCGAGCCTTTTTGTTTATATCTATAAGTTACATTCTTAAAATCTTACAGGTAACACATAATAAGATGCTACCTCTACCCCTCTAATTTTACCAGGGTTCCATGACCCCATTTTTTTCACAACTCTGATTGCTTCAGCGCTGATTTGAGGGTCGCCATTACTTTCTACAATATGAACTTTGCTAATTTCACCATAGCGTTCAACTAAGAACTTCACCAAAACAACCTCACCTTTTGACCCTTTCGGTTTAATAAGGTTTTGTGCAATAAATCGACGTATCGACTCATCTCCACCAGGAAAAGAAGGTGCAATATCAACCTCGTGATAGATAGAATCTCTATCAACAGGAGCTGCACTAACTCCAATTTCGTAGCCTCTTGTATCAGAAATATGTTGAGGTGATGTAGATGCCCAATTGAGCGACTTTTCAATATTAGAACGCTCTTGTGGCTTGATGGTCGATGAAACATACTTACTCTTTTGAGCTTGTATTTGAAATGTAAGTAACGAGATTAAAAATAAAAGAAGGATCTTTTTCATGTGTTAATAGACTAATTCAAATGTAACTACTCAGTTAATTATCAATCGGACAAACCCTGTCAGGTTTGTGCTCTTGACCACATTGGCGGTTCTAGTCAAGGGTAACACAAAAGACATAACTATTTATCTTGCAATTTGTTGGCTAACAATTCAAAAAATATGCCAAAAAGAAAAGTGAGTGTATTTTGGAGGGCACGAAGATAGGAAGAATAATGAAGGTTTTAAAATAAAATCCTTTATTTTACCATTAATCAAACATTTTCTTTTTCTGTACCAAAAATGGCACGCAAAAAAAAAGTAAACCTTAATTAAAATAAGGTTTACTCATTTTTTTCATTAGTCTAAAATCCACCCTAAAATTGTGGATACCACAGAGATACCAAAGCTGAATAATAAGGGAGGAACAAACCCGTGGACATCAAAGCCCGTAACAAAATGCGATACCAAATACACCAGAATCACATTGATTACCAATAAAAATAATCCTAAGCTAAGAAGGGTAATAGGAAAGCTAATAATTTTGAGCACAGGCTTGAGGAAGGTATTTACAAAACCCATCGCTAGAGCCACTTTTAAGGATATAATAAAGTTATCATCCTGTATTACGATACCATCGATGTATTTGGCAAATACAATCACAGCAATCGCAATCAATAAATACTTAATGATGAAATTGACCATTGTTTGTATAAAAAGGTTTGAAGATGTTTGAGCTTCGACAATAGCTACTTGCTATGTCTTGTACGAAGTACGTCAATGATTTCGTCAAAATCAATACCTCTCTGCTCCAACAATACCAAATAGTGAAACAATAAGTCTGCGGCTTCGCCCTTAAACAAATCATTGTTGTTGTCCATGGCTTCAATCACTAGCTCGACAGCCTCCTCTCCTACTTTTTGGGCAATTTTATTGGTTCCTTTTTCAAACAAACTTGCTGTGTATGATTTTTCGGAAGGGTTATTTTTGCGCTCGCGAATGACAGCTTTCAAGTAATTCAACCAACCTGCCTGCCCTGGTGCATTTACCTCATTCCAACAAGTGTCAGCACCTGTGTGACAAGTAGGACCAGCTGGATTAACTTTAATTAAAAGTGTATCTTCATCACAGTCTTTCAAAATTTCGACTACATGTAAAAAATTATCTGAGGTTTCTCCCTTAGTCCAAAGACGTTGCTTTGAACGACTGAAGAATGTAACCACACCTTCCTTCTCTGTTTTTTCCAACGCCTCTTGATTCATATATCCCAACATTAATACTTTGTCGGATTTGGCATCTTGAATAACGGCAGGAATCAAGCCTCCTTGTTTTTCAAAATCTAATTGCATAGCTCTTTGTTAATAAATGTGTGAATGATGAATTGCAAACGATAAGTTGTAAATGACATCATTCACAATTCATCTTCTACAATTTTGAATTATTTATAATCTTACTGAAATTCCTTGTTTTTGAAGGTACTGTTTTAGTTCAATAATATCTATTTCCTTAAAATGGAAGATACTTGCAGCTAATCCAGCATCAGCTTTTCCTGTGGTAAACACTTCTGTAAAATGCTCCATAGTTCCAGCACCACCCGAAGCGATAATTGGAATAGAAGAATTTGCAGAAATAGTAGCCGTAAGCTCATTGGCAAAACCAGCTTTTGTGCCATCTGTATCCATAGAAGTCAACAGAATTTCACCAGCTCCACGGTCTTCTACTTCTTTTGCCCAAGCAATAGTACGCAATTCGGTAGGTTTGCGTCCACCGTGTGTATGCACAATATGTTCGCCTTCTACAAATCGAGTATCAATTGCAACGATAATACATTGAGAACCAAATTGTAGTGCTAATTCGTTAATCAATTCTGGTCGACGAACAGCCGAGGAATTAATAGAAACTTTATCAGCACCCGCATTCAATAATGCCGAAACATCGTCGATGGAAGAGATACCTCCGCCTACCGTAAAAGGGATATTGACATGGCGTGCTACATTACGCACCAAATCAATCAAGGTTTTACGGTTATCTACTGTTGCGGTAATATCCAAAAATACCAATTCGTCAGCTCCTTGTTCGGCGTAAATAGCACCCAATTCTACAGGGTCGCCAGCATCGCGGAGATTAACGAAGTTAGTTCCTTTTACAGTTCTACCGTCTTTTATGTCCAAACAAGGAATAATTCTTTTCGTTAGCATGATAAGAAGTTGTAAGTAAACCTAAATTAGTAGGCATTTTATTCAAACTAGGCTTTAGGCTTTATGCCGTAAGCTAAGAGTGTAATAATGTTTTTAATAAAATCATCAATATAAGTAATGGTGCAGAATAAGATTTAAGTTGTTTGCTTTAGGCACTAAGCAACAAGCAAAGAGTTTTAACATGTTTTTTAGTAACTAAAGATATATTATTGCCGAAAGCCCATAGCTTAAGGCCGAAAGCTAAAAAATAAAATTTTATTTTGCCCACTAACTTAACTAATCTCCTCTATTTATGAAAATCGGCTAATTGCTTCAACGTAATACGCCCTTCGTAAATAGCTTTTCCTACGATTACACCAAAAACATTCATTTCGTTTAACTGAATAATATCTTTCAATTCAGATACTCCACCACTTGCAATGATATGTAAGTCAGCAAAACGGTCTTGAAGTTTTTGGTATAAGTCAAAACTTGGTCCTTGTAATAAACCATCTTTTGCTACATCTGTTGAAATCGTATATTTTGCTCCTTTGGCAATATATTCTCCAACAAAATCATACACTGATTTTTCTGTTGACTCTTCCCAACCAGAAATGGCAATTTTTTCATCTTTAGCATCTGCGCCTAAAATGATTTTTTCACCACCATATTCTTGTAACCATTTTTCGAACAATTCTGGATTTTTTACTGCTACGCTACCACCCGTTACTTGTTTGGCACCATAATCAAAAGCCAACTGAATCATTTCGTTTGACTGTACACCTCCTCCAAAATCAATATGTAGCGTAGTTTTAGTCGCAATAGTTTCAAGAACTTTATGGTTGATAATGCGTTTTTGTTTAGCACCATCTAAGTCAACCAAATGCAAACGCTGAATACCTGCATCTTCAAATGACTTGGCAACTTCTAAAGGATTTTCGTTATAAGTTTTTTTCTGAGAATAATCTCCTTGGGTAAGACGTACACACTTGCCATCGATAATATCAATTGCTGGAATAATCTGAATCATCGCAATATTGTTCTGTTTATGTTGAGCAACAAGCTAAAAGCTTGAGCAAAATGATTTCTTTACTAATGAGTTATAGCTTCAGGAAGTTTTCCAAAATCAACTGACCTTCTTTTCCACTAATTTCTGTATGAAATTGCGCTGCATAGAAGTTATCCTTTTGAAGCATTGCCGAAAATGGTTGCACATAATTACATTCTGCAACGGTATAGGGGCTCAATTCAGCAAAATAACTATGCACAAAATACATATAGCTGTTTTCTCGCAAGCCTTGTGTCAGGTCAGTTTTGAGATTGTAAATATTGTTCCAACCTACATGTGGGACTTTAAAATTGCTAGAATCAAAACGCTTTACATCCAAATCAAAAATTCCCATACAAGGGGTATTATTTTCTTCAGAATGACGACACATCAATTGCATACCTACACAGGTACCAAGTACAGGTTGTGTCAAAGAAGGAATAACTTTATCCAAGCCTTTTTCTCTTAAATAGCTCATAGCAGTACTTGCCTCTCCAACACCAGGGAAAATCACTTTATCGGCAGTACGAATTTCTTGCTCATCGTCGGTCCAAAGATAAGATGCGCCAATGCGATCCATGGCGTACATAACACTCTGAACATTACCAGCATTATACTTAATAATTACAGTTTTCATTTACGGTAAAATTTATGGTCAGGCTTATCGGTTAGAGCCTTCAAAGTAATTTTTAGGATACTGCCAAAATACAAAAAGCCTGACTCGGTAAGGAATCAGGCTTTTTGTATATTTTGAATAATTCAAATCTTCAAAATGGCACAAACACGCATCAGCCCATTCCCGTTTAGGAAATTAAGTGGTGATGATGATGTGTAATTGTGCTGTTCATGTCACAAAGTTAGACGAAGAATATACAAACACCAAGTATTATCTATCTATTTTTGCATTTATCTGCGATTCAAGTATTTATCATTTCTTTAAAACAAGCTCATTTGTTCTATTTTGGGTAAAAATTTGGGAGGATTAATCGCCAAATTACAATGCATATTTAGCTCTTGAATCCAATAATTCGCCATTTCGGGCGCAATGGTATTTTCACAGATATGTACAAAAATGTATAATTCTTCTAAGCCAGTATCCAACCATTGTTTGATTCTTTGTACCCACTCATCTATTCGTTTATAATCAGAAGGATGCTCATTGCCAACCCAACGAATCATTGCAGTAGTGGTACTCAGGCTCTGATGACAAACATCACGTCGTCCAGCTACATCGGTTATGACTGTTCCAACTTGGTAAGATTTAAGCATTTGAAGGGTATTTTGCCAAATAGTTGGATTTTTAAACCAATCTTCATTTCGGAATTCCACCGAGAATTTTAATTGCTGGGGTATAGTTTGAATATATTTCTCTAAAATAGGTAATTGTCTTGGACCAAATTGTGGAGCCAATTGCAAAAAGCTTGAACCTAGTCTATCGCCCAACGATAAAATACTATCGCAAAACAGCTGACTTATCTCTTGAGCATTTTGTAATTGCTTATCATGCGAAATCACCTGCGGGAATTTTGGGCAAAACAAAAAGTCATTGCCTGTTTCGGCAACCCAGCGCTGAATAGTTTCTTCATTGGGTATTTGGTAGTGTGTCACATTCAATTCAATTGTGTTGAATTGCTTGGCATATAAAGAAAGGTAATCTTGGTTTTTGGCCGTAAAAGGATATATTTTCCCATTCCAATCTTTATTAGCCCAAATAGGACAACCTATCCAGACTTTAGGTTTTGTCTTTTTTGTTCCATCCAATACCTCCAAATTAAAGGTATTATCTTGTAAGAGAGTAAAATCGACCCGCCCTACATCAAATTTTGAAAGTTTTCCAAAGTCCATTTCATTAATTGATTTTCTCTATCCAATTCCGCAATAAAGTTACCATATAAAGCAAAAATCCCACTATTGCTAGTAGGATTTTCGTAATTCATTGTACTCAATAGTTTTTATACACAGAAGCATATCATACGACGTATCTACTGAATATGCTTCTGTGCGTTTGGGCTATTGATTATTTTGGATCTAAGCCTTTTTCAATTCTGAACAAAATATCTTGTAAATGGTATTTTGTCATTTTGTCTTGAATCAATGGCAAGCTAGCTTTTACTTCATCTTTCAACGCCAACAAATGTCCACGACTTACTGATACGATATCAGTTTTGCGAGGGTCAACTGCTGGAGGAACTACAGTACCTCTAAATGAGAAACCACCAGACATAGAAGCACCAGAAGCATTAGCTGTAGCAATTAATTTCTCAACATAGCTTTTCTGCAAGTTACGACGGAAGCTATCTGTTGCTTTTTTAGTTTTAAGCTCTGCAAAAACATTTGATTTTACATCTGTCAACATTTCGTCGATACCATAAGCTGTTGGATATTTTGCTTGTGTTTCTACCAAACGTTGTAAACGGTCGATTGCAAAAATGCTTGACAAGGCTGCATCTTGAATTCTTGAGATAGCATCTAAACCTTGGTCAGGGCGAATACGAGCAATAATTTTCTCTTCCAATAACCAAGTTGGTGTATCAAATACATACTTGTTCAACCAAGTGATTGCTTCTTTTTGCGTAGCTTTTGGTGTTGGCTCATACACAACACCTGTTTGGTCGGCTGATTTTGGTGTTTCAAAAATACCACCAACGTTTTTCACTACATGACCAATATAACGACGATACTGTGTAACGATTTCGTTATATGCTTCAGTCAACATATCATAATCTTGAGCTTCTTCTTTTGTCCAATCAATCAAGTTTGGTACAATACGCTTCAAGTTTTTGATACCGTATTCACTCGCCAACATGTTGTTGTCACCCAAACATTCGCTTTGTGAGCGTGGATCGTAAGGATTAGTTTCTGTACCGAACCAAATTCTTGGGTTCTTCGCAATTTCTTGGATGTACTCTTTACTCAAGGTTTTTTGGTCGTCTTCAGGAGTAGCACCGTCTAATGTTTGGTAACCCCATTTGATTGCCCAAATATCATATTCTCCAATTCTTGGATACAAATCTTTTACCCCATCTTCTGGTTGTGCAACGTAGTTGAAACGAGCGTAGTCCATAATCGAAGGCGTGTGACCATGTTCTGCAATCCATTTTGGGTCACGAAGTTTCTCTACAGGAACTGTGCTACTTGAACCATAGTTGTGACGCAAGCCCAAAGTGTGACCAACCTCATGAGATGATACAAAACGAATCAAATCACCCATCAACTCCTCATCAAATTTGCTTTTACGAGCACGCGGATCTACGGCAGCAGCCTGAGTCATGTACCATTTTTTCAACAACTTCATTACGTTGTGATACCAACCGATATGACTTTCCAAGATTTCACCTGAACGAGGGTCATGAATGTTTGGACCGTAGGCATTTTCAATATCAGAAGCAAAATAACGAACTGCCGAATAGCGAGCATCTTCGAGGCTAATGGTAGTGTCGTTGTCTGCCAAAATTTCGCCACGGATAGCATTTTTCCATCCAGCAGCTTCAAAAGCTTTTTGCCAATCATCGATACCAGCTTTCAAGTATTTTCTCCATTTTGCTGGAGTAGCTGGGTCGATATAATAAATGATTGGTTTTTTAGGCTCAATCAATTCTCCCTTTTTTTGCTTTGCTGCGTCTTCAGCATTTTTAGGCTCTAATCTCCAGCGAACAGCAAAAGTTTGGTCTTCTGTTCTTTGTGAGTTTTCATCAAAAACAGTGTAACCGTTTGCGAAGAAACCAACACGTGGATCGAAGTTACGTTTCTTCATTGGTACTTTTGGCAACAAAATCATTGACGTATTCACTTCCATTGTCATCACACCCGTTGTAGCTACCGAAGGCAAAGAAATCGAAGGCATTGCACTTGGAGCACCAGGCATAGAAGGCGCACCATTATAAGTACGAACCGCTCTAATCTCGGTATTGATTGGATACGTTTTAATAGAAGTCAAATATGTACGGTCAGCAGCTAAAGTTGTCAGCTTATAGGCTGTTTTAATAGTAGGAGGCAATGAAATAATCTGGTTTTCACTTTTGAAGAAATCCGAAACATCAATTACCGTATTAGTAGATTTTGAAACAGAGTCTTTTTTGAAAGCTTTTACTTCAAACGCCTGAGCAATTGGGTCAACGTTTGAGTTGCGAACAGCTTTGTAAATTGGTTGTGTTGAATCAGCCGACACATTGATATACTGAACCCCACGCAAGAAAACCTTGTTATCTGGTCCTTTTTCAAAACGAATAACTTGACGGTTTAGCAATTCACCACCATAAGCTGGCAAACCTACCGAACCTGGCACTGTCGCAGATTTAGAAACGCGCGTTACGGTCATAATTTCACGACCCATCAAAGAGTCTGGAATCTCGAAGAAATATTTATCTTCAATTTTATGAACAGTAAACAAACCTTTTGAAGTTTTTGCTTTATCAGTAATCACCTCTTTGTATGGCTTTGGCCCTGGCTTAGGTGCATCCGCTTTAGGAGCTGCAGCAGCTGCTGGCGTAGCAGCTGGAGCTTTTGAATCTCCCTTTTTATCTTGCCCTTGTGCATGTAATACAACACCAAGCGACAACATAACCAAGGAAACTTTAGTAGCATTTTTTAGCATGTTGAATAGTTGTGTTTGAGTTAATTTACGTTTCTAGTATGTGTTTTTGATATAATCCAATAACGAAAATAGATTTTAATACACGATTAAAAAAATAGCTTGTGATGAACGGTAACAGTTTTTCGACATGATGTAAGGTATCGTTGACCAATGCGTTTTTTTTTAAAACAAAACTTTTGCTCCTGTTTGTTGGAGATACTCTGCTTTAACTCCTCGCTCCTCAGATTGTTTCAAAATCTTTTGTGCATAATAGGCTGAGCAAGAACCATCCAAAAGCAAAGCTTTATACCTCAAACCATCTAAGTCTTCTAGTTGTTTGATTGCTTTGTTTCCTATAATTACCCAATCAAATATGGTACTCGATACGACTTTCTGCTTGTTAAGTCTGTAAGGGATATACAGCAATTTGTATTGTTGATAAGTGAGTTGTCGAATTGCATTTGTTTGTAACAAACTTTCGCTCAAAGTATCTTTCACTCCTTTCTCTGAAAAATAATTGCTCAATCTGAATCCTATTTCCTTCTTGTTCTCAATAAAGTTACTATCGCCGATAATCAACGCTTTTGTGCCATCCAGCACACTGATGACATGCCCCTTCGGAATACAATGGATAACTAATTGCTTTTGCTCACTAATATTAATTTGCTCTTCAACATACAGAAATATCAGGATAATTAGTAAAAAAACACCACTTTTTATCCACACAAAAGACCTAGTTATCCACAGTGCAGAAAAAGTTATCAACAGTGCGAAAATTAAGCCTACTTCTAATTTTGAAAAGTGTAAAAATTGCATCATCGAGTGAGGTAATTTCTCTGTTATTTTGGCCGAATAATTTAATAAGTCTGTCAAAAACTCTAAAAACTTAGCTAGATAATCAAGAACAAAATTTATCTTAAATAACTGAAAAACAGGATATATAACAATAAAAAGCAAACCTACACAAAGCACTAAAGTAGAAAAGAATATTACAAAAGGATTGGCTAATAAGAAGTATAAGGGAAATTGATGAAAGTAATATACTGTCAGTGGAAAAGTAGCCAATTGGGCCGCGACCGACACACAAGTCAGTTCCCAAAACCAGTATAATATTCTTACATGAAGACCTCTGTGGATATCAGTTATCCACAATTTAACTAATAAAGGTTGAAAAAATAACATTCCCAAAACTGCCAAATAGGAAAGCTGAAACCCAACCTGAAAAATGAAATTAGGATTCCATAAAAGCAATACAAAAGCAGAGAATGCTACCGTATTATAGGTGTTTTGTTTTTTGTGTATAAACTCCGCAATCAAGACCATCGAGAACATCAATGTCGAGCGTAATACAGGAGATGAAAGTCCTGTCAAGAAAGCATAAAACCAAAGCAAGCTCAACACCACAAGAACGAAAGTAGTTTGTCCCCATCGGCTTTTTCTTTTTTTAAGAAAGCCTAATAATATAACCAGCACTTGATAAATAATACCGACGTGCATCCCCGACACCGACAGTACATGTATAGCGCCTGCTGCCGAATAGGCTTGCATCAAAGGCGAATCCAATTCGTCTCTTACGCCCAAAACCATAGCATTAACTACACCATGTACAGATTTTTTGGGAATGGACTTCACCACTGCCCTATCTGCATAGCGATTCAACAGCATTGCATAATAATACACACTTTTATGTTCAGTTTTGCCTGCATATACAAAGTCACCTTTTCTGACATATTGTTGGTCGAAGATTTCTTGCAAGGCCATGTATCTTTGGAAATCGAATTCATAAGGGTTTTTGGGAGCTTCAATCTTTTGAAGGTGATTAACCAACCAATATTTTTCTCCCAACACTGGCTTTCTTTCTGCTTTTTTATCGACATATAATAAAATTTTGCCATGACTTGAATATATTGTATCATTTTTAATCACCTCTTTTACTTCGGCAATTGCCTTCCAAGAATTAGTTTTTTCTTCTACCATTTCTACGATTTCTACTAAATGAACCGCTTTTGTATCGGTAAAGTCAGAATAATGATTTTTGAGAAGGATTTCTCTTTTTATATCAACCACCAAGATTCCTACGCTAATCATCATCAACAAGCCCAACAATCCTGTTAGATACTTTGGGAGTTTTAGGTAAGCAAAAAAGTACAAGACGAAAAGGCTCGTCAGACTAATCAAAAGTCCAAACCAGTAGCCAGCAAAATAGGGAGCCAATAAAATTCCAACAATAAGGCATATTACATACCTCAAAAAAGGGAAGCGTGCAAAAGGTGTCATGACTATAAATATGATTTGGTGTAAAATCTCATTGGTAACAAAACTCATTGAAAATCAATAAGATTTGAATATTTTCTGGATTTTTCGAAATTTTCCAGAATTACCATATCTAATATCCGTATCTTTGCGGATTAATCAAAATACACGCACGAGAAATGTCTTCAGTGATTAGCGATAAATTAGATAAGTTCTTAAAAGGGAATTCGTTACCTAAAGTTCATAATAGAGGAGTACAATTATTTCAAAGCAAAGCTTGTAAGCTCGAAAGCATCCAACTCGAAGGCGTTGGTGAAGCTAAATATCGAGTAAAAAGCGAGTCAGGACCATTACTCTATCAAGTTGAAATCAAAAACTGGAATGGCTCAATTATTCGAACCAAGTGTAACTGTGAATATGATTGGGGAGGAATCTGCAAACACCGTGTAGCTGCTCTTTTAACACTAAAAGAATATATCAAAACGAACCCAACTTCGTCAAAACTTTCTACAACTGCTGCAAAACCCAAGTTTATCACAGCTCAACACATTCTAAAAATTGGCTCCTTCGATGATTGGTCGCTTAAACAATTGGTTCAGGAAGAGGACTGGAAAAAACGTAATGATAACCTGTTTCAGGTAAATATCACTCATGCGCTCAATGGTGTTGCTGAAGTAGATGTATCCAACAAACAAGAAACATTTCATGTAAAAGTTGAACGTCTACGTTTTAATCAAGAAATTTTTACCTCGTGTTCTTGCCACGCCTCTATCGACGCGCAGCTTTGTGTGCATAAACTTCAAGCTATTTTAGCTATTCGAGAAAAATACGGTACGTATAATCCATTTGACAAAATGCGTGATTATACTTCCGAAAAAAATAAACTTCTTCAAGAATACGGCTTCAGCCTAGAAGATGATTTAAAAGGAAAATTCGACTTCAAAATCAATCAAGACGGCTCTGTGGCCTTAGTGAAGTTAGACAAAAGTATTCAGAAAATTAGCTCTTATCAGAACTGGCGTATCATCAACAATAAGATTTTCCGTCCAGAAGAGTATGCTTTTCAAATCAATACCGACGAAACTAACCTTCAAGAAACTCGTGAGATTATCTATGTGGTTCATTTTAAAGATGCCAAATATCTCAACGATGTTCAATTTGAAGTGTATTCTTGTAAAATCAATGGTCAAGGCAAAATGTCAGGCTTTAAGTCTTTCGACTCTGCTCAGTTCAAAGATTTTCCACAACTCTCTGACGAAGACCTACAGGTAATTCATGGTATCAATAGCATCAATGCCGATGGAATTCAGGCTTTTGCTAAAAGAAAAGAAATACGCCTCAATTACTTCCACGATTATCTTGACCGAGAACAAGTTTCGGCCGATACTCTACCAATTATTGAGGAGTACATGAGCAAGCAACTCGATAAAGTATTCCATTTATTGCAGGGCAAAAATGTTTTTCTAGCAAGCTCTCCTTATTTCAATTCGCACCACGAATTAACTCCAATTACTTTATCCAGTGAAAGGATTATTCCGTTTTTTACACTCCGCCAAGACGCCGAGTTTGTTATATTAGAAGGTTATACTCGTATTCTCAAAAAACGTATTCGTCTAGCTTCATTACTTAATCTTAATAGCTTCTGGATACGCGAATATGGAGAACAGTTACACAAAGTAGCATCTCCCGAAATTGCCAATCTTTTACATTATCTCGACAACCAAGGGGTAATTAAGGTAAAAAAAGAGGATTTTGAAGGCTTTGTTCACGATTTTATTATTCCGCTAAGTCAAAAGTTTGATTTAGAAGTAAACCTTCAGGAACATATCCAAAAGGAAGAGTTGCAGTTTATCGAAGCCAAAATTATATTGAAAGAAGAAGATCATAATCTTCTTTTTGTGCCAAGATTTGTTTATTCTCAAATTTTACCAGAAGAGCCTTCTATTGAAATTATCCCCCAAAAACGTAGTTCCAAAAAAGCAGTACTTCCCAAAAAAGAACCTATTCAATATGAATTTACGTACGACCACAAATCTAGTCGTCTCGACTATCTTAATGGGGATATTCTCATCCAAGAGCGAAATGCTGTTCTAGAAAAAGAAATCTTTGATAAGATTCAGCAATTACACGCTGAATTTCAATCTCAAGGGCAATATTCATTCTTTCACTTAAGCTTCAACGAAGTACTAAAGAATGATTGGTTGTTTCATTTCTTCGAAGAAATGAAGCAAGAGAATATCAAAATATTTGGTACTCAGGAGTTAAAGAAATTCAAATACAATCCGAATAAAGCTACTTTTTTTGTAAAAACCAGCTCAGGAATTGATTGGTTTGATATGAAAATCGAGGTAGTATTTGGCGACCAGACTGTTTCTCTTAAAGAAATTCAAAAAGCTGTTTTGAAAAAACAGAATTATGTTGAACTCAAAGATGGAACATTGGGGATTTTGCCAGAAGAATGGCTAATGAAATATGAGCATATCTTTAAGTTGGGGAAAATTAAAGGAGAAAACGTTCAAGTCTCAAAACTTCACTTTTCCCTCCTTGATGAATTAGGTGCTGATATTGATAATTTTGCTATTCAACAGGAATTATTTGAGAAAAAGCAAAAATTACTCAATTTCAAGCAACTTCCCAATGTAGCTGTTCCTCACAACGTAAAAGCCACTTTACGAGATTATCAGCTTGAGGGCTACAAATGGCTTTCTTTTCTTGACGAATTCAAATGGGGTGGTATTCTTGCCGATGATATGGGTCTTGGTAAGACTTTACAGATGTTAACTTTTTTACAAGAACAACAAAATCGCCATAAGGACACCACAAACCTTGTTATTCTGCCAACTACTCTAATCTTCAACTGGCAAGCTGAAGCAAGTAAGTTTTGCCCAGACTTGAAGCTTTTTGTACATCGTGGTGGTACTCGTCAAAAAAACAATCACCATTGGCATGAGTATGATATTATTCTAACAACCTATGGTATGGTTCGTTCGGACATTGAGCTATTCAAATCATTTCCATTCAATTATGTTGTTTTGGATGAGTCCCAAGCTATCAAAAACCCAGATTCTTTAATTTCAAAGGCAGTTAAACAGCTAAACGCCCAAAATCGACTTGTTATGACAGGTACTCCTGTCGAGAATAATACATTTGATTTATTCTCTCAAATGGAGTTTATCAACCCTGGCTTATTAGGTAGTCAAGAGTTTTTCAAATCAGAATTTGCCACACCTATCGATAAAGGACAAGATAAAATACAGGCAGCGCATTTGCGTAAAATTGTTTACCCTTTTGTTTTAAAAAGAACCAAAGAAGAAGTAGCTAAAGATTTACCAGAAAAGACAGAAAGTATTATTTTCTGTGAAATGGATAAAAAGCAAAGGAAGGTATATGATTCTTACAGAGAAGAATACCGCCAAAAGCTTGTAGAAAAAATGGCTACAGATGGTAAAGAAAAAGCTTCATTTTTGATTCTTGAAGGTTTACTGAAACTACGTCAAATTTGTGATAGTCCTGCATTAATTAACACAGAAATACCACTTGAAAATAATTCGGCTAAATTAGACGAAATTGTACGAGAGATAGAAGAGAATGCTGGAAATCATAAAATTTTGATTTTTAGTCAATTTCTCAAAATGCTAGATTTAATCAGAGAGCATCTTGAAAAACACCATATTTCATACGAATATCTTGATGGCAAAACCCAAGATAGAGAAGATCGTGTAAATCGTTTTCAAGAAGACGAAAACTGTCGTGTGTTCTTAATGAGTCTCAAAGCAGGTGGCGTGGGTATCAACCTTACTGAGGCAGACTACGTTTATTTAATTGACCCGTGGTGGAATCCAGCCGTTGAGCAACAAGCAATCGACCGTACACACCGTATCGGACAAAAGAAAAATGTATTTGCCTATCGAATGATTTGTAAGGATACCATTGAAGAAAAGATTCTTCTTTTACAAGAAAAGAAAAAGGATTTGGTTAAAGATTTAATTAGTACCGAAGAAGGTTTCTTGAAAAAACTTTCTCAAGACGATATTATCGATTTGTTCTCTTAATGTATTAATAAGAAAAGCTGGTTTATCCAGCTTTTCTTATTTTATTCAACGAATACTTTTTGGCTTAAAACAAAGATAGAATTCCACCATACCGAAACAATTGCCAAACCCTTAAATGTATCTTCCTTCAACTGAATAATATATTTCTTACTATCACTCTGACGAGCCTCATAAGGTATAAGTATTCCATTCACTGTATGAATTTCAATAGATGGTGGCTCCTCACGCATCCATGTAAGCATCAAAGGTTGATTTTTTGAAAATAAAGATGGATATATCCCAATTTGTTGACCCGATTCAACCCGCTCTGTTTTCAGCGCTATAGGCTTAAAACAGGTTTTAGTTGAGTCATTATCAACCTGACATAATCTATAGTAATTTAAGCCTATCTCTGGCTGCTTGTCCACTATACTATACGACTTATCATATTTTGAATTTCCCTGAGTAATCACCCTGGCTATCTCGCTAAAATCAATCATATTTTTACTTCTTTCAATGGAAAAATAGGCATTATTCAATTCCTCAATAGTTGTCCATTTTAATTCTGTAGTTTGATTCTCTAGCACATTTCCCGTAAAACTACTCAGCATTATAGGAGTTGGCATAAGTTGATAAGAGAGACTAAAATTATCTATAGCAGATGATGTTCGAGTTGGATTAGGTGCATTTAATGGATTGGTTGAAGCCGATAGTGCTACAATTCTAATCCATACCTTTTGATTTTGATTATTCACTGAAGCTGGTAAAGTTGTACTAATTCTGTTACTAAATACCTGATTAGCTCCTGTTGTATAGCCTGTAGATATTGTTGAAAAGTTAGATGGACTATCACCTATCCCATAATCGACCGACCATGTTGTTTGTCTTTCGCCATTAGTATCGTCCAAAGATTGTAAATCAAATGACAATTGAAAATTTTGGAATGCCTGTGTATTAGCAATACATAATACAAAAGCAGCTCCAGGGTCACCCAATGTAGAGCTTTGCCTAACACCTAATGCTCTATCGGGCTCACTTGCTTGCTGTACATAGTTACCAATCAATGAGGATTTAAAGGAAGCAAAGTTTTTAAATTTTGCCGTTGTATTCTTCCAATAAGTTCCATTAGCACCAATCACTGTTGGAGTTGGAGTAGCCACAAAATCACCTGAGATATCATTACCCAGATTATGGGCAGTGGCACCAGTTCGAATAGACCATCCTTGAGGTAACCCAGAAGCTAACTGATTAAAATCTTGAGAATATCCTGTACCTGACAAATTTATTTGAGCCATTACAGTAGTATAACATATACTTAGTATAAAAATTTGGAGTAGATTTTTCATAAAATGCAGAGAAGCTATTTACAAGTTAATTTATACTTTAATTTAATATAAAAAATTCAAAAAATCAATAGTAAAGAGCAATCTTTTAGAAAACTACTCTTTTAAATCATTAACCTCCTAAAAACAAAAAAGCCACTCTTTTGGAGTGGCTTCTGTCTTTGTAATATTTTGGAGC
>NZ_JBMLSD010000217.1:4780-24134 GCF_049240685.1 Flectobacillus sp. | reverse complement strand
CTTGCGCAAAGCCCTAAACAACGGAATTTTTCGTCTAATCAATTACCTCAAGACCATCATAAATCGGAAAATACTCATCAGTACTAAGTATAGGCATTTTTTCTACAAAAGATTGTGAGATAATCAGTAAATCGAATGGGTCTCCATGAGGTTTTAGACTACCTTTCTTAGGATAAATTTTAGGTATCTCTGTAATTTTCGCTATATGCTCTTCTTTTACAGATAAGATGTTTATTCCTAAGTCTTTAATTTTATTTAGGGCATCATCTATAGAATATTCGATTGGCGAGTTACCTTTTCTAATTTTAACTGCCATTTCATGAAAGCTTGCAATACTTGCCCAAAGAGTGGATTTTGAGGATAATATATCCTTTTGAGATTTTGAAAGTCTAGAACTATCATTATTCAGAATAAAAATAATAATGTTTGTATCTAAATAGGTAAGCCATTTACTATTTTTGCAGCTTCTGTAAATTCTGTTGATGTATTTTTTTAAGCCTTTCGGTATTCTTTTTTCTCTCCTCTGGTGTATGCAGTTCATGCTCTTCCAATAGTCCCTTGTAAGGATTTTTCTTTGATGATTTATTTTGAGGATTGACTGTCATAACTATTTCGGATTATTGTCTTACAAATATAGCGATATTTTTAAATTCGTCATGAATTGCATCACTGAGCTCCTATCTGATAACTGCCTCTTAAATTTGACCATTCGGCACACCAAATAACTATAGAAATAGCAAATCAAATTTGGGTCAAAAAACACAAGTCCATCAACTATTCAATACACATTTACTAGATTTCATAATAAACCTTACTCCTAGAGGTGCTTCTAGCGAAAAGCCTCCCCCCTTACCTGGCGATACATCCAGCGTTAGTTCGGTATCCTTCCAAAAAGCCAGCTGGTCGTTGGTGGTATAAATAGCACAATCGCACACATCCCCCAACTTAATATCCACCTCTCCTAACCTAAACTCTCCCAATTCATAGCATTGGGGCTGAGTGCCATCACAGCAGCCTCCACTGATATGGAACATCAATCGCCCATGTCGATTCTGCAACTGCCGAACCACATCCTTTGCCAAAGCTGTTATCTTGATTTGATTCATAACTTCAATTTTGAATCTTGAATGAGTGAATTGTGAATTACCAATTACTCTTAAAGAAGGTATCTAGCTCCTTTTTGTATTTGATTTATTTCAACTATTCACAATTCACCATTCACAACTAACTCATTGTTTAAAAGAATCCTAGTTTACTTTTGTTGTTTGACAACAAGATATTTTTCGTTTGACGATATTGGTTAATAGCCATTTTGTGTGTTTCACGACCAAACCCTGACTTTTTATAACCTCCAAAAGAAGCATGAGCAGGATAAGCATGATAGCAGTTTACCCAAACACGACCTGCTTGAAGCTCTCTTGGCACGGTCAATAATTCGTGTGCGTCGCGTGTCCAAACACCAGCGCCCAAACCATACAAACTATCATTGGCAATAGCAATAGCCTCTTCAACAGTTTTGAAAGTTGTAACGGAAGATACAGGACCAAAAATTTCTTCTTGGAAAATACGCATCTTGTTATGTCCTTTGAAAAGCGTTGGCTTGATATAATAACCCTCTGGCAAACCATCGATGTATTGTGAAGCACCACCTGTCAACAACTCAGCACCTTCTTCTTGACCAATTTCAATGTAGCCAAGAATCTTATCAAACTGCTCTTTCGAAGCCTGAGCACCCATCATCGTATTTGGGTCGAGTGGATGCCCCATTTTGATTTTTTCTACTCTTTCAACTACTCTTTCGATAAATTTTTCGTAAATACTTTCATGTACCAACATACGCGATGGACAAGTACAAACCTCACCTTGATTCAAGGCAAACATCGTTGCACCTTCCAAACATTTATCAAAAAACTCATCATCAGCATCCATAATACTTGGGAAGAAAATATTGGCAGATTTACCACCCAACTCCATCGTCACAGGAATAATGTTTTCGGAAGCATATTGCAAAATCAAACGACCTGTTGATGTCTCTCCTGTAAAGGCTACTTTGGCTATCCTAGGCGATTGCGCTAAAGGCTTTCCTGCTTCTACACCAAAACCATTAATGACGTTTACGACACCAGCAGGAAGAACATCCTGCAATAATTCCATGAGGACTAACAAACCAACGGGAGTTTGTTCGGCTGGTTTCATTACTACAGTACAACCTGCGGCCAATGCTGGACAGAGTTTCCATGCTGCCATCAGCAATGGAAAGTTCCAAGGGATAATTTGAGCAACTACCCCAATTGGCTCATGAATATGCATCGAAATTGTATCAGCGTCCAGTTCCGACATCGAACCTTCGTCAGCACGAAGAATACCCGCAAAATAACGGAAGTGATCTATTGCCAAAGGAATATCTGCCGCCATTGTTTCACGAACGGGCTTTCCGTTATCGATTGTCTCTACAGCAGCCAAGTACTGAAGATTGGCCTCCATCACGTCAGCAATTTTCAACAAAATATTACTACGATACGTTGCCGACGAACGAGACCAAGTAGCAAAGGCCTTGTGCGCTGCATCCAGAGCCAATTCTACATCTTCTTTGCTCGAACGTGGCACTTCCGTAAAAGTGCTACCATCTACTGGCGAAGAGTTCTGGAAGTATTCACCTTTCACAGGAGCTACCCACTCGCCACCAATAAAATTCTCATATCTTTCTTTGAACTGTGGACGTGCCACCAAATTGCTCACTTCTACTGTTGTTTCCATGTTGTTAAATTGAGTTAAAAGGATTTCGTGTTGTTTGATGTTTCAAAATTCTCAATTTAATCTCATTTCAATCTTCAGTATTGTATCATGTTTCTACAATAAAATATCATATTTAATCTTGACAACTTACTATTTGTTAAATTGTATAGAATAAAGCTAAAATAGGAAATAAAAAAGACCCATTTGCAGACAAAAAATATATTTTGGTAGTAAATTGTACCATCAAATACAATCTCAACTTGTTTTAAAGAGTTTTAGATATAGTTTGTTTTCCTTCAAAAAAAGGGAAACCTTCCATTTTGAAAATACCCCATAATTTAAGAGATATTCTGGTCATGGAAAAAAAATTTGCGCCACAAACCCAAGCATTAACCAGTTTGAGTCAACTCCAGACGCTAGTAGAGCATCGTTCTACCTTCAACTTGAATCATTGTGAATTGAACATTTTCGAAACGCACCAGCAAAGCGAACGAGTGAGTCTAAAGTTTAATGACTTGGTATTTACGGCTATGCTTCGTGGCAAGAAGGTGATGAATCTTTTTGGTAACAAGCGTTTTGACTATCTCCCGGGCGAGTCGGTTATCGTCCCTTCCAACGAAGAAATGATTATTGATTTTCCAGAGGCAAGCTTACAAACACCTGCTCAATGTATTGCTTTGGCGATTGATGAAGAGAAAATAAAGGAGACCGTAGATTTATTGAATGAAAAATATGCCAAAGTAGAATTAAATGACCAATGGAATATAGATTTGAATCGCTTTCATATCAAAAACACCCAGGAGTTAGCTAGCACAATTGATCGTTTGGTATATGTTTCAAAAGAAAATAATGTATCAAAAGACCTATTTGCCAACTTTGCTTTACAAGAATTATTGCTTCGTCTTATGCAAACACAAGCCCGAGTATTGATTTTTGATAACTATATGCAATATATCAATACCAATCGCTTTGCTCATGTGGTGAGATATATTCGTGAAAATTTGGCCGAAAACCTCACTATCGAAAAACTGAGCGATATGGCTTGTATGTCAAAAGCGCACTTTTTTCGTAGCTTCAAACGTGAATTTGGCTTAAGTCCTGTCGAATTTATTATCCAAGAAAGAGTAAAATTAGCCAAAAAGCTCCTCTCCGATCCAAGCACCAGCGTAACAGATGCGAGCTATCGAGTAGGTTTTCAGAATGTCAATTATTTTTGTACTATTTTCAAAAAATATGAAGGCACAACACCAACTTATTTCAAAAAGAGCCTTCCCATTTTGACAGCTTCTTAAGCTTGATTTACAAGCAATTTCTTATTTCTACCCTATTCTTCGGTAGAGATTATTTATCAAATAATTTGCATTTGCGCAAAAGGAGTGAAAAATTCATGTTTTGATTTGCACCAGAACGAAATTTACTAATTTCAAATTTCATTCGTAAAATCCTTTCTTACATGAATTATAACAAAAAACAAGGTGAGTTTCTCTTAGAAACAATTGAGGAGTGGCAAAAGCGAGGAACCATCAACCATGAAACCGCCGAGAAACTTAAATCCGAGGTTCAAATCCGTCCGTTTGATTGGATGAAATTGGCTATCTATGCCTTTTGGATTGCCATGATTTGTATCATTATCTCTGTGGCCACAGCTCTCAAAGATAATCGACTCATCGAACTCATCACCGAACTTTTTACTTCTTCAAATACCGCTATTTGTATTGGTTTTATCGGAATTGCAGCTGGACTCTATGCTTGGGGGCTAAATCGTCGCAAAAATCATCCTCAAAATCTGTTTAGCAATGAAACCATCTTCTTGGGAGGTGTATTGGCAACGGCTGTTGCGGTAGGCTACTTTGGCAAAGTTATCGATAACGGCAGTGGACATTTTTCTATGCTATTTTTACTGTCTACCTTGATATATGCAGGCTTAGGGTTCTGGTTTCCTTCCACACTTGTCTGGATTTTTGCCATATTATCATTCGGAACGTGGTTTGGAACAGAAACGGGCTATGCTTCAGGCTGGGGAGCTTATTTTATTGGCATGAACTATCCTATGCGATTTGTGCTTTTTGGACTAATCCTAACTGTAATTAGCTTTTTTATTCCGAAAAAATCAAAACTAGAGGATTTCCAACACCCTACCTATGTTTTAGGGCTTTTATACCTCTTTATTTCACTTTGGATACTTTCTATTTTTGGCAATTACGGCGATATGGATTCTTGGTATCATGTAAAACAGATAGAATTATTCCACTGGGGAATCCTTTTTGCGGGAGCAGCTATTATGGCAATTTGGTATGGACTCAAACAAGACGATTATACGTCTAGAAGTTTCGGGATTACCTTCCTTTTTATCAATCTTTACACTAAGTTTTTTGAATACTTCTGGGACTCCATTCACAAAGCGGTATTCTTCTTAATTCTTGCTGTTTCATTTTGGTTTTTAGGTCAAAAAGCAGAAAAAATTTGGAATTTGGAATTTTTAAAAGGAGATAAAAAGGAATAAATAATTTAGCGAGTGAGTGATTAAGTAAAAATTTGTATTCCATCAGTAGAGACGCAATGATTGCGGCTCAAACCAAGTAAATCTAGCTTGATTGCCTCAAAAATGGCTCGGAAAATATTTTCCGAGCCATTTTTTATGAAAATTTGAAGGATAATCCCAAACCTAAAATTAGGGATGACTCATGTATATAGAAGGTTTTGATGCTTTATGCGAAGCTTATTTTTTCAAAAACGTTGCTGTATATACTTCATTAGAATTCGTTAGGTAATTATACACGTTTACGGGAGCGTGAACTTCATTCGATTCAAAATATATATCGGTGCCAAAGCGTATTTTTTTACCATCATTTTGGGCAAAATAATTAAAACTAGAACCCATTCCTCCTCCAGCATTTGCAGTTTTAATGTCAATTTTAATTTTAATCGTTGCTGAGCCATTGGCTTCTTTCTCTACAAGCAAAGTTCCCGAAGTCCCTGCCACCAGATTGCCTTTGGCATCAGTGAGCGAAATAAGTTGATAATCCCCAAGCGCCGCTTCAAAATTACTTTTTGAACTGGCAACAGGTAAAACTTGATCTTCGGTAGACGACTGTTTACAAGAAAATGCCACTATCATGAACAAGAGAAACAGTGATTTTTTTAAATAAATATTCATACGTATGATTGGATGATTGAAAAGTCAGTAAAACTAACTATAAAATCCCAATAATTAGTACAACAACTATAAACATTTGGGGAAATAGGCACAAGGCAACAGGCATAAGGCAAAGAGTGTTAACATAATTTTAAAAAAATTGTAAAGACCTTTTGCCTATTGCTTACGGCTTAAAGTACTCAAGTTACATTTTATGTTGCGTGCGAACTTGAGTAACCAAGCAGAATTAGATTTAAGTTTTGTGTTGAAGGCATAAGGCAACAGGCATAAGGCAAAGAGTGTTAACATAATTTTTAAAAAATTGTAAAGACCTTTTGCCTATTGCTTACGGCTTACAGCTTAAAGCACTAAAGTTAAATTTTATTTTAACGTGCGAACTTACCACAGAAAGGCATTCATTAGTAAAAGTTTAATCAATTTCATTCCACTTCCACGTCTTTTCCAATAATCGAACAAGCTAATTATAACAAATTGAAAATCAGAAATTTACATTTTTAAAATTTAGAATAAAAAAATGTAAAATTTAGTACCAATTTTGCAAACAATCTGTTGCATTTCCTGTTTTAATATTATGGCATTTTTCTTTGAAAAATTCGATTAACAACATATATAAAGTCCGTACTCAAAATTAGATTTTAGTACTTGTTTTCAGGCTGTAAACCTAGGCATTAGGCCAGCACACATTTCTATCGTTACTAAAAAACCATTTAACACTCGTTGCCTTGTGCCTTCAACACAAAACTTGAATCTAATACCGCATTTGAACTTAAGTTAGTGGGCAAAATAAAATTTAATCATTTAGCTTTCGGCTTTCAGCCCTGGGCATTCGGCCAAAAATATCTATCGTTACTAAAAATATTTTAACACTATTTGCTTTGTGCCTGTTGCCTGTTCCCTAAAACACAAAACTTGAATTTAATTCTGCATATATACTTATAATCCTTACTTTATTATTTTATTTAGTAAACACTGCAGTATAAATACCCGAACCCGTCGGAACAGAAACATACAAAGTTCCTGATTGGTAGTAGTGATCAGTACCAAAGTTGATTTTCGTCCCAGTAATCGTGACAAGATATGTATTAGTGATATTTACATTTGAGGTAGAGTTACCGTTCTTCAAAGTAATAGCATACGTAAAACCTGCTGTATTGCTATTGTCGCGCTTAACCGTTAAAGTTCCCGAACCAGAAACAGCAACACCAGAAGCATTGGCAATAGAGCGAAGTGTATAAGTACCAATTGCTACATCAAAGTCAACAGTTGGGCTTGTATTTGTAGTATCTTCATCAGAACTACAAGCGATAATACAAGAAATCGAAAGCAATAGAACTATAAAGCCGAAGAGTTTTTTCATGTACATAAAATGGTTTGTTTTGATAATAATTTAGGCTACAAAGTTACAAGCGAAAATTATCTGGGCACAACCATAAAGCTATACACCCACAAAAACATCAAAACAAAGCACTGATAATCAACAAACTAAAACCATTCGAACTTATTTTACGGTTTTTAAAATAGGCATAAAACTATTTGTATTAACAAATGTATGAAAGTGCATTTTAGTGAAAGTATGATTCCAAAGCCATCGCCAGATATACCAAAGGCGCATTCCAGTTGATTGCAATTTCGTTGGACGCATACGAGCAATCCGTATCCGAAAATGATTCGTCTGGCACATTAGAATCATATTTACATTGGTCCTGTTGACCAGAATTAGGTCCACCCGACAGTAACCCGGGAACAGGTTCGTCGACGCCATCGGCAATCGAGATACGGTGATGCGGATGCCTAGGATATTTACTTCCATATCCAGTAATCAACGAATAGCCAATTCCGTTTCTTCCTAACAAATAATCCATATTTCCCAAAGCAGCCTCCAAATAGATTTTTTTAGGCGTTATTTGAAAAGCCTGTAACAAAAACATCGCTTGATTGGCAGCATGAGAAGAACTTCCCCACATAAAATCATTAGCTGATTTTCCCATCACTGTTCTAAACAACTGCAGGCTCACATCCTTCACCATTTCGTCTGCTTGTTTCAGCACAGTTTGCTTCATTTGCATCATTTTGTTGGCAGTGTAGGCAGGCAAAATTTTCTCTGATTTTAGTAAGGAAAATGCGCCCAAAGGCATAACCGAGTTCCAGGAAGGTATAGGAAGCCAATAAACCTCCGTACTTGCTATGCGTTGCCAATACTGGGTCTTTTGAGTAGTAATAAACAATTCGGCTTCTGCCCAAAACCACTCATCCGCCTCATTATTATCTTCATAACCGCCCGTGTTGATAGCAGGCTTAAATTTTTCGTTATTTTGATTTTGATGATAAAATACTTTTGGGTTTGCCTTTGCCCAAAGCCAAGCCTTTTCGGCTGCAATCAAACACCTGTTTGATAAATCTGAATTGTAGGGCTTCAAAATTCTTGAAGCTTGAGCCATTACCGCCGAAAAATCAAGACTTGCAATGGTATTTTTTTGTACCACATAGCGGGGCTGATTAGCCTTTTCTGGCATCAACATTCCATCGAAGTTGGCGTTGGTTAATTTATGATAGACACCTCCATCCACAGGGTCTTGCATGGATAACATCCATTCGAGGTTTACCAAAATTTCATCTAATAAATCGGGTAAATTATTCCCACTTTCAGGAATATTAAGCTCTAAATCGTTGGCTATTTTGGGAAAATCTTCCAAAGCCGAAAGCAAGGTATACATCGTAATGCCTGAATTTACGATATACTTATTGTAATCCCCAGCATCATACCAGCCTCTTGGCGAACGAATGCGAGTGCCTTCAGGGCGATTTTCGGAAACAGCATTCGCATGAACCAGTACCGCGGTATCAGGATGTCCAGCTTTTCTTGCCCATTTTCCTGCGTATCTTTCTGGTAAATCTTCTGAAACACGCTGGAAATAAAAACCTTTGATTGCCGCTTTGGCGACGCCATTCAGGGTATTATTTTTGATTTCAAACGGATACGAATTCCCAAGCTTTTCTACAGAAAGTATATATTGACCTTGTTTCTTAAAATTAGTAAAATCTATTTCCTGCGTCCATTTTTCAGAAAACGGACTTTTTATGGCCGATTTGATTTTCCCGTGATAAACAACCTTGTTTGACTCTTTTTCTAGGATTGTAAAATTGTCATACGCTTTACCTAGCACAAGCGCTATTTTGGGGGCATTTGGATAAAAACCCACTTGGTTAAGCCGAATCTGGTCGGCAGGATTTTGGGCTAATAGACCAAATCCTGCCAGTAAGAATCCAGTCAAGTAGCAGAAGCTAGCTTGTTTCATGGTATTAATAGAATTGGATAGATAATCGGCAATGAACCGAAGAATTAATTAGTATTATTTTTCAAGAAAGCTCACGCAATTCAATTTTACTTTTTGATTGTAAGGGTCTTTTAACAATTGTGCTTTTTTGCCCTTAATAGAAACACTTACTTCTTGCCATTGTGTATCATTTGGTAAATACACCTTTCCTTTTGAGATACCATTTAAGGTGTAACTTACCAATTTGATGCTCGACCAGTCGATTTGCGCTGTAGATTGTGCCAGTTTGACTTGAGGAATCAGGGCACCCTCTTTTACCATTACCACAATAGAAAAATCACCGCCATCAATTTTATGCCAACCACCCTCATAAATCTTATTTGACTGAAAATCAATCCATTTACCTTTAGGAAGATATACATTTCGTTCATTTGAACCTGTTTCAAAAATAGGGGCTACCAAAATATCCTCGCCCAAGAGATATTCATTCTCGATTTGCCAAGCCCCGGGGTCGTTTGGAAACTCAACAAAAAGTGCTCGCATCATCGGTAATCCTTTTTCGGAAGCTACTTTTGCTTGAGCATAGATATATGGCATCAACTTATATTTGGTCTCTGCAACTTTTCTGAAAGTATTCAAAAAATTCTCACTATATGCCCAAGGCTCTTTGGGCGGTTGTCCGTGACATCTAGAATGTGAAGTAAATAAGCTAAATGGCGCCCATCTACGGTATAAATCCTCGGGCGTTTGTGCAGCGAATCCTCCAGCATCATGACTCCAAAAACTAAATCCTGATAAACCTATCGACAAGCCTCCTCGCAGTTGTGCTTCCATTCCCATATCCGAGGCCTCGGCATCGCCTCCCCAGTGCAATGGATATCGCTGGCTTCCAGCCCAAGTACTCCGAGCCCAAATGATGTGTTCACCTGTAATTTGTTTGGTAATATCGGCCACAATTTTGTTGTATCTCAAAGGATACAAATTGTGTTCATAAAAGCCAGTTCTTCCATTTGCATAAATACCGTTTAAAGGCGCTGCTTCACCAAAGTCAACTTTGATTACTGACACTCCCATTTTCAAGAGATTCCCTATTTTATTCTGATACCATTCAATCGTATTTTTATTGGTAAAATCTAAAACAGCATCTTCGTAGGGTAAATTTCCTTTGGCATTTTTGACACTAAGCCCTTTCGAAACAATTTCAGAAAACAACTCATTTTTAGGAACAAAATATGGGAGTTGCCACAAACAGGTTCTAAAACCTTGATCCTTCAAATCAGCAATCATTTTTTCAGGATTTGGGAAACGATTTTTCGAAAATTCATAATCACATCGCCAATCTGTTTCGAACCAACCTGTATCAAAATGTATGACATCCGAAGGAATTTTATACTCTCTCAATTGCTTGGCAACTGTTCGGCCATCCTGCTCGGAAAAATAAGAAATACGACTCATCCACAAGCCAAATGACCAAAGTGGAGGCATTGAAGCCTTGCCAGTAATATTGGTATATTCATCCAGAATCTCTTTTGGGTCGCCTAAAAAAACAAACAAATCCAAACTTTCATCTCCAATCAATAGGGCATTGGAAGCACCAAAGGTTGCGCCAAAATCACAAGTGATAGGTGAAGAGGTGTGCATAAACATCCCATACCCACGACTGCTCATAAAAAATGGAATAGGCTTATACATTCCACTCGTTTCAACGCCATTGGGGTCGGTTGTGTAAAGATTTACTTTTTGCCCGTATTTATTTAGTCTTGTAAACGACTCTCCACATCCAAAAATCTTTTCATCGGGGGATAGCGTAAAAACAGCTGCCACACTTCGAGAATAATCAGACGCACGACGAACGAAGGAAAAAGGTAACGAAGGAGTAAAAGACGTTTTCCCATCTACTTGATGGCGTGTTTTGGTCAGTAATTTTCCATTGGCGTCATGAATCTCAATCGCCCAAGGATTTTCGGTAATAAGTACTGTCCCAAATGTGCCTTTATATTGGTGACCGTTTTTCGTTTTGGTGTATATCCACGAGGCATCTTTATTGGGCTCTTTGACCAACATCAATGAGGGTTCGGTAGCAGGCGCGACGTAGCCAGTTTGTGCTTTGATACGAATCGTTTTGGGAGATACAAACTCTATACTGAACGGAAGCACGGGGTCAACTGCATATTCAATCCCTGGAAATTCGTTGCCAGGAACTTTATGTATTCCCGCCATCGTATTATTAAAGGCATGTTGAGGATAATATTGATTTCGTCTCCATTTCAATTGTCCTTGTCCAGTTGTGGGATTAAACCAAGCCAAACTATCGGCCAAAAAATAAGTATTGGTAAAATCCCGAAAGTCACGACTTAAATCAAAAGGTTCATTTTGAAGCAGAGAGCCATTTTGTGCAAATGAAAGATTTGCCATTGCACAAAATATTGCTATATGGAGGAGTTTCTTAAAATATCGTGTCATATAATACTTAGAATAACCAATTAACTATCAAGGAGATTTTACTTTAGGCGCAGATTAGACTACGCCCAAAAGTAAAATGCAGCTCCCAATTCAATTTTCAAAATATATACTTATGTGTTTTTTGGATACTTTGTAATATGCGGATGTGAAATGCCTTTAGTCTTTATTTTGTACAAATTTCTATTTTTTTTATCTTATAAAATTCAGGGTTATTCCTCAAAAACAAAACTCAGGGTAAACCCTGAGTTTTGTTTTTGAGCTTGTGGCTTTCAGCTTTGGGCATTCTGCAAAAACCTATTTATGGTTACTAAAAAACAAGGTAAAACTCTTTAGTATGTGCCTGATGCCTATTGCGGATGAATATCACTAGTTAGATTCTACCTCTATATTTATGGCAGTACCAAACTGCGAGTCACTTTCAATCGAAAGCGTGCCTTGTAAATAATCCAATCGTGAGCGAATATTCCGCCACCCTCTCATAGAATGCTCTGCAATATTGGTGTCGAAGCCCTTCCCATTGTCCTCGACAGTCAAATGAATATGTTTTTTTTGAAAACTAATCTGAATAATCACTTCGGATGCCTCTGCATATTTCAAGGCATTTGCCAATAATTCCTGAACGATTCGATAAATCATCAGAGACTTTTCCTTCCCAATGTCAAAATATTCACCATATACTTGAAAAATAATCTCCGTTTTTCCAAGGTAGTTTTTGCTGACCAAATCTTCTATAGCAGCAATCAATCCAAAATTTTGAAGGTTAGAAGGCTGGAGATTCCCCGAAATATTTCGCACCTCGGTGCAGGCATCATCGAGCATTTGTTGCAACTGTATATTGTTCCAAAGCGGGGCATCCATCATCATTTTGATACGCGAAAGTAAAGTCCCAAGTCCATCGTGCAAATCCTGAGAAATCCGTAATCGTTCCTGTTCCTGACCATTGATTAAGGCTTGAAGGCTATCTATTTGGGCTGTTTTGAAAACTTTATCTGCCTGAAGTCTTGCCAACTTTTGCTTTGAAAAATAGGCATATAGCATCAAAATCAACAACAAAAAGGCCATCAATATAGTCAAGATATATATTCTTTGGGTGGCCTTCAGCGAATCTAATTCGGCTATTGCTAGGCGTTTTTCTAAAGCTATTTTAGAAATTTTTTCCTGCTGTTCCTCCAATAATTGATATTCCCGATACTGCCTAACTTCAACTTCCAATTTAGAGCTTTCTACCAACTGCTGAGCCTTGTAGGCCAAAAAAGTGTAGTCAAATGCACTTTCAAACAGTCTTTGTTTTTTGTAAACCAGCCCTAGCTCTTCATAAATGGCTTTTCTTAACAACAACATGCTAAAATAACGCTCGGTGATTTTTTGAGCCAATTTCAAAGATTCAATCGCTAGCTTGTAGTTTTCTTGCTGCCTAAATACAGACCCTAAATAAAAATAAGAAACGGCTTCAAGCCATGCTACTTTGAGAGTTTTGGCAATTTTTAGACTATGCTGAGCCTTTGCAATAGCCTCTGTAAAATAGCCTTCACCACGATACCAATCAGCCCAGGCGGCTTCTATCCTACCAGTCGAAAGCATGGATTTTGGTAATTCGTCCGAACGAAGCAAATATTCTTTGGCTAGAGACATCTGATTTTGCCTTATAGCCAAGTTGGCTAAGTTAATCATGTGACCTATTTCTAAATCGGGTCGGTGTATTTTTCTAAAATATTGAACCGCCTTTGTCAAATACTCTTTGGCATAATTGGCAAAAAGCGGCCGATCCATAAAGTAGGCTCCTAATGAACCTTTTACCTCATAGTAGTTCAACGAATCACCAAGGACTCGGAAATAATCCATACTTTTGCGATAGCTATCAATCGGGGATTCGTCTGATAAATTCCAACGCTCTTGGTTTTTGGCTTGAACCAAATAGGTCATGGCCAAACCACGGATATTGTTTTTGACTTGAAAATCCTGAATAAATCGCTCCAATTGCGCCTTGGTATACAAGGAATCTGGATGCGGAAAGGTTTGCGCAAGTAGATTAGTTATCCTAAAGAAAACACAAGTCCAAACCAATAAAGAGCAAATACTTTTCATAACACATAGATTTTTGACAAAAAAACAGATGATTCGTGTAATTTTAGTAGATGACCATAAAATTTTTACAGAAGGTCTAGCTCATATCTTGGGTTTGGAGTCGGATATTGAGGTAGTTGGGCAATGCCAAACTGCACAAGAACTTTATGACTTAGTAAAATCGAATGAAAAATTAGTGATTTTATTGGACATCAATTTGGGAAATGAAAGTGGATTAGATATTTGTAAGACACTATCCGAAAACTATCCCTTGGCAAAAGTAATTGCGGTATCCATGTATCAAGAAGAAAGTTTTATCACCAAAATGTTGAAAAATGGCGCTTCGGGTTATTTACTAAAAAACACTGGTAGAGAGGAGTTTCTACGTGCTATTCGGGAGGTTAATGAAGGCAAAAACTACCAAAGTCAAGCCGTCACCGAAATTATCATGAATGGTTTGAGCCGACAAAAAAATCAGGAAAGGAATCTTCATGAATTGAAATTTACAAGAAGAGAAAAAGAAATACTGGAATTAATCGCTAAAGGACTGACTACCAAAGAAATAGGCAACAACTTGTGTATTAGTGAAAAAACAGTGGAAACGCATAGAAGTAACCTTTTGACCAAATTTGATGTAAAAAACATGGTAAGCCTTCTAAAACTCGCAATGGAGTATGGTTATGTAAAATAGATTTTTTATTCTAGCTCAAGAAGCACAAGGTTTGCGTTTCAATGTTTGTAAAATCAAGTATAATAGCATCAAAAAAGGGGTCGGAAAATATTTCCCGACCCCTTTTTATAAAATTTGGAAGATTATCCTAAACCCAAAATTTGGGATTAGTCGTGCTAAGTTAGTACGCAAAATAAAGTTTAAGATTGTGCTTTAAGCTTTCAGGTATGGGCTTTCGGCGCTGGGCTTTGGGAAAAATGCTTGTCCGTGGTCGTTAAAAACATTTTAACACGCTTTGCCTAGTGCCTGTTGCCTTATGCCTAAATTTTTCGCACTCCTATTAATGATATCTTGGCAGTTTTTTCATCAAAATTACCTCTAGCTATTCCCTTTAAAATTACGGATATTGTAAGTGAAAGTAAGCATAAAGTATTGAGTCAATACATTAGAGCGTACATCGGCAATGTAGGTATCTGTAACAGTACGTGTAATACTATTATTTCGTTTCAATACATCAAAAACAGTAATTTTGGCTTCGGCACGCTGATTTTTTAGGAATTTTTTACCTGCGGACATATTCCAAAGGATAAACTGTTGATTAAAAGAATCTGACAGACCATTGTAACGGTAATAGCTCAAATCTGACTGAAATAAAAAGCCTTTACCAAATATCAAATTCAAACGACCCGTGCCAGTATGCACATAGTATTTTGTATTTAGCTGTGGCTGTAGCGTATTGTCTACCTGATTGTAACCAAGGTTATAAGTTAGGTTAAAATCGATATTCGTACTGATGTTACTAGCAAAAGTAATTCCTTGATTAAAATTGTATTGATTACTTGTATTTAATTGGTCGTTGATTTTCCCTGGTAATTTTGAATAATTATAGCTTGAGGTCAGGTTTACGTTTGTTTTGATAAATGATAGCGGGAACCCAACTACCATAAACGAGCGCATGTTGAGCGAGTTGTCAAAATTGATTGGACGCGTAAGCTGAGCTCCCTTTCTCAAAGTAACACCTCTATCTATAATCATATCTTGCTGCGCAATAATCACTTCGTTTCCAATTGGATTTGTGGTATATTCAAGATTTCCCAAAATCATAAAAGTTAGGGCTTTTGCCGGAATACCATAGGTGTATCTAACATTCAAGTTATGACTATATTCTTGTTGCAAATTAGGATTACCACTAGTCAAGAAGAGTGGGTTGGTGTTATCTAACACATTTTGCAACTGGGTAATGCTCGGCGCATTGGTAGAGGTACGGTAGTTGAATCGAATACGACTATCTTGCGAAAATCTGTAATCCAACTGCAAATATGGTAGCACATTTTGGAAACTGGTTTCAACTTGTGTAGTTCTTGGGAAAAGCTGTTGACCCGATAACTCCGCCGATTGATAATTAGCTCCTACATTGAGGTTACCACTTTTCATACGCAAGTTGTATCCCAAGCCTGCACGATGAGTTAGATAGTCATTATCAAATTTATTGGACAATAACGAATCCAAAACAGAATATTCGTTCGAAGTTGGATTAAATTTATTTGTGACCTTGTCACTCTTATTATTATTAAAAGACACATTGTAAGTACCTTGGAGCAAGCCCTTTCCGATAGGTTCGGTATACACCAAATTGGCTGATAATGTATAACCTTTGGTATCGGTAACCGAAATTTGCTTGGTTGACGAGCTGGTATTACTTGTGAAATATTGGTTGTTTGAAATCAAGTTACTGTTTGCATTTCTATCATTAAGAGCCGTACTCAAATTTAATGAAACAGAACGACCTCTTTTGGCAAAACTATGACGGTATAGGATATCATTATTAAATGTATAACCAGTTCGTTTGGCAGTAGTATTATTAGAGGTTTGGTTCAATTTTTGATTACTCGCATCTGTTGTCAAACCATCCACAATGCTTGTAGAGTTATTGTTTTGTAGATTTAATCTTGGTGTAAAAATAATTGTATTTTTGGGGTCAATCGTATATTCCAAACGGAGATTCAAACGGTGGTTGTAGTTATTACTTGAGCTATTTGACTGTTCATCATAATATTGATTGGCCGCTTGGCTCAAAAAGTAAGTTCGGTAGGTCGACTGAGTGTTATTGTTGTTACTATTATTAAAAAAATAACTTCCTTTAATAGCCAGTTTTTTTCCCAAGTTATCGGTATAATTTACCCCAAAAGAGTTGGTGGTATTGATACCAGTTTGTTGCCCAACCAAAAAGTTATCAGACGAACCGCCGAAATTTCCGCCTCCTCGATTACCGCCTCCGCCTCCACCGCGATTTCCACCTCCACTACTACTGCTGCTTACTCCCAACAAATCTTGACTAGAGAAATTTTGCTGATTAATATTATTACTCATCCCTAAAATCGACCATCTTTTTTCTCCGTTAAATAAGTTAATGTTTCCTCCAGCCGAATAGTTATCGTTGGTACCCAGACCAGCGTATACCTTCCCAAATTGTCCATTTCTACGATTGGGATTTGTCACAATATTGATAGTTTTGGTAGTATTACCGTCGTTAAAGCCTGTTAGTTGGGATTGGTCGCTCAAACGATCCATAATTTCAATTTTATCAATCAATTCGGCAGGTAGGTTTTTGAGAGCGATATTGGGGTCATCTCCAAAAAAGGGTTTCCCGTCCACCAAGACTTGGGCTACATTTTCGCCTTGTGCTTTGATTTGGCCATTTTCTACGGTTATTCCTGGTAGTTTTTTGACTAATTCGTCTGCGTTTGCATCTGGTGCAGTCTTAAATGCGTTTGCATTGTATTGAAGCGTATCGCCTTTTTGCACCATTGTGGCGGCTTTGCCTTTTACCACAACCTCGTTCAGTTCGTTTGTACTTTCTTGTAAAACAATATCGCCTAAGTTGTTGAATTCCTTGGCAATAGTAATATTTTTGGTAAGTTCTTTATAGCCGACAATAGTAGCTTTTAGTTGGTATGTAGTGTTTAGAGGTAAACGATTGATAATAAAGCGTCCATTGACATCAGAGGGGCCAAAATGCTTATCTTTGACATCATTTGGATTAGTCAAAACAACATTTACACCAATTAATGCTTCCCCTTTTGCGTCAACGAATTTGCCTGTTAAACGACTTGTTTGTGCCCAAGCTCCTACGCTGATTAACATCAACAGAGCGATTCGGAAATAGGTTATCATAAATATATTTTAGATAAAGATGAAATTATATTCACTCGGATTTTGCTTGGTTAGACCGTCCAAGAAGTGCTTTTGTTTAGTGCAAGAAAGAGGAAGAAAGCCCGAAAATAGACTCTTGTAGACCAATGAATTTTATGTATAGACCAAGCTTTTTTATGTGTAGATAAAAAGAAAACAAAGTTTGTAAAAATTGGTCTATGATTGTGAATAACTCATTTTTTTTTGACTAAAATCATCGAGCCAAAACGCTTTGGATGAGTACTTCATGCTCAAGTTAGGAAAAGTTTGGCTGAAATGGATTGGTAATTTACTAACTATTTTCAATTTTGTACTTTATTGATTTAGATATTTTTCAAATAATGACTCATGAATTTATTACAATTATGAGCTTTGAGGAATCTAATCGGTTGAATCATCATTTTCATCGCTAAAGTATTATTATCTCCCAAAATCTATCCTTACAACACTAATCAAAAATTACCACTCCCTAATTTCCCTCAAAAATCAGCGACAATAGATTGGATTTTAACGTTTTTTTTCGGAATTTGGTCAACAGAAAATGCTTTATAATCGTAACACCCAAATTATCTACTTATAAAACCGTCCATGAACCACATGCGCCAGTGTTGGTTGGCTTTGTTAAATTAATACATATTTCTTGCTTAATCCTTGAATTTATGAGGCCAAGAATTACCTTGTCGGCTTGGTTCTGTATTTAACACGCAATATTATATTTAAGTGGTATGTTTGAAGAATCGATCAATCCTTTATTCCTAATCGTAATTTTGTATGCCATTATACAATTATCGATTGTAGTCTACTTTTTCGTTCGAAAGTCTAGTAGCAGAAAATGTCCCAGCTGTGGCAATCCTTATGGTACACGTACTAAGAGAGGTATATTTTTAAAGACATTTTTATTTTTTGTCCCAAATTTGAAGTACTACACTTGCCTTAATTGTGGTACAAAATATTTTTCAACCATGACTGAAAAAAAGGAAGTATTAGTTGAAAAGTGAATAAATTGATGTCAATATCATAAGTATTTTTATTAAATACTTTAAAGCTATAAGTTTGATTTTTACGAAGGTCGAATTTAATTATATCTCTATTTATGTACTACCCAAATAGAGTTTTTCAAGAAACAGAATCATTTTAATCTTAACTAAAATAAAGATTTTAACAAGATATTCTCAAGAAGGAAAATGTTATTAGATAACAGTATATCGGTTATTTGAAGACATTCATAAACAAAAGATTATAGTCAAAGTTTACCTCAGATATACTATTAGTTTAATTTTTCCTTTTACTTATCTCTAAAAATCTGAGAAGTTATTCTCGTATAAGGCATTTTAAAAAACACATAGGTTATCCCGAATTTTTAAATAGGGATTTCTCTTCAAGTTTTCAGCAAAAAAGCGGTCAGGAAAATTTTCCGACCGCTTTTTTTGGTATTATCATGTTAGATTTTACTCGGCTTGAGAAAATTATTGGCACACAAGCATTGCGTCTCTAAGACTAGAATAAAAATTTCAATTAATTGTCAGGCAATAGTCACTCGTTGCCTGTTTGCTAAAACACAAAACTTAAATTTAATTTTTGAGCTGCCGGCTCTCAGCTTTGGGCATTCGGCAAAAAATATCTGTTGTTACTAAAAAACAATTCCACTCGTTGCCTATCGCCTATTGCTGATCGCCTACCGCAGATCGCCTATCGCCTATCGCCTATCGCCTATTGCCTACCGCCTACACTCGCCTATCCCCCCAACTTAATAAATTTGCTTAGAAGGAATTCTTTTGATTAGGAAATAGCCAACTA
>NZ_JBMLSD010000217.1:0-4680 GCF_049240685.1 Flectobacillus sp. | reverse complement strand
CCAACTTAATAAATTTGCTTAGAAGGAATTCTTTTGATTAGGAAATAGCCAACTAAAAAAATAGCCGACAAAACCAATACACTAAATCTCATGCTGCCTGTAAGTTGATTAACCAATCCAAACATAAAGGTTCCTAACACAGTAGATATACGGTCACAAACATCGTAGAAACTAAAATAGGAAGCAGTGTCTGGTGTGTTCTCAGGAATCAGTTTGGCATAAGTGGAGCGAGAAAGAGACTGAACCCCTCCCATCACAAAACCAATACCCGTAGCCAACAAATAAAATTGATTTTTGGTATACACAAAATAGGCTGTAATACAAATCACTATCCAAATCACCACAATCCAAGAAATAGAAGCTGTATTACCAATTTTTTTTGAAATCTTCGCAAACAAATAAGCTCCAGGAATAGCCACAAGCTGTATCAGTAAAATGGTAATGATTAGTGCATCATCTGGAAGTTTGAGCTCCTCACTACCAAACAATGCCCCTAGGTACATCACGGTTTGCGCTCCCATATTGTAGAAAAAAAATGCCAAGAGGAATTTTTTAGTATATTCTAGCCCCTGTAATTCATGAAAGACTTTCTTTAGCTCTTTGAAGCCATTAAAAATCCAGCCACCTTGTCGCTTTTTCTCTTTTTGAGTTTCGGGCAAAATAGCAAACGGGATTTGAGCAAATACAATCCACCAGATACCAACCGACAAAAACGAGATTCGAGAGGCTTGTCCACTCGAAATTCCACCGTACCATTCGGGTTTCAACACCATGGTGAGGTTTTGTAAAAGCAAAATTACACTTCCTACATAGCCAAGGCTGAAACCTTTGGCACTTAGATTATCAAACCTATCCTCCGTGGCAATTTCGGGTAGATAGGAGTTGTAGAATACAATACTCCCACCCCAACCAACAATCGAGAATAGAAACGCGAAGGTTCCAATATAATAATGACCCTCCTCAAAAAAATACAAAAACATACAGCTAATGGCCCCTAGATAGCAGTACAATTTGAGAAAAGCCTTCTTCTTACCCGTAAAATCTGATATTGCAGAAGTAAAGGGCACCGAAAAAGCTAACAATAAAAAACCAATGGATACTGCATACGAGTATATCACGGTATTTTCTAATTGCAATCCCAAAAAATCTAACTTAGTACTTTTACTGGGCATCATAACCGCTGCCGCAGGAAAATAAATCGGGAAAATAGCAGAGGTAATTGTCAAGGAGTGTACAGAATTGGCCCAGTCATACATTGCCCAAGCATTCAGCACCTTAGTATTATTTTTTTGCATAGAGTAAAGAAGGGTTTAAATCAAGGATTTTGCTAATGGTTCTAAAAGCATCCCAATGAGCACCAACCTAATTATGGCGATATTCGTATATCCTACACTCGTATGGCTGTAATTCAAAAACATTACGGTTGTAATGAGTGTCGTTAGGATAATTACTTAAAAGTAAATTTAGGACAGAAGCCTTATATTTTACCGAAAAGCTTTGTGTTTTATTTGTCCAATTATTGAGCACAAGATACGTAAAATCCCTACCAATCCTCTTAAAAGCAAAAATCTTATTACAATTAGGGCGTAAATCATTGTATTTTCCAAAAATCAAATCAGGTGATTTTTTCCGAATACGAATCATTTCCTGATAAAACTTAAGAATAGAGTTGGCGTCTTCTTGTTGCGATGCAACGTTGATTCGTACATAATTAGGATTCACTTTAGTAGGCGTATCGACCTCACTAAAGCCTGCAAAAGCGCTTGAATTCCATTGCATTGGTGTACGAGCATGATCTACCGCAATTTGATTGCAGATTCTTAAAAACGCCTGCTCATTAACTCCCATCTTTTTAATCACATTTTGGTAGATTTCTATCACTTTTTCATCCTGAAAATCCTCCACCGAAGAAAAAACAAAATTACTCATCCCGATTTCATCACCTTGATAAATCATTGGGGTTCCCTTCAGGGTGAGCAGAATTAGGGCGAGCATCTTGGCAGACTCATTTTCGTACTTAGCAGTGTTTCCTAAACGGGATAAAACCCTTGCAGTTTCGTGGTCTCCCCAATAAATGCAGTTCCAATCATCTTGGGATTGTTCTCTTTTTCTAAAAATTCGCTTAAGTTCAGATAATTTGATAGGTTCGGAAGGATTCAAAAAATGATAACTTTCTCGCAAAATCAAGTGGTCGTTTGGAAAACTAATTGGCAGTTCAAATCGCTCGCTAATTACCTTCAAACCAAGCATTTGAGCCTGATTAAGCAATAGCTTAAAATCTTCTTTATCTTTGTCGTTTAGGTTATTATAAAATGAAAAGGGACGAAAACAAATTGCATCAACCCCTAGCGAGGAGATATACCCTAATTTTGAAATAATTCCTTTCCAATCTCCTACTCCATCGCCATTCGAATCTTTAAAACTTTGCGGATAAATTTGATAAATAACAGCTTCTTTCCACCACTCTCTCTCTGTCATATTACGGCTCATGTTTGTTTTACTTAAAATTTTATTGGGCGAAATTAGCTAAAATGGGCAATTTTGTATTTGTTTTTATCTGTAAGGCAATATTTTGTATCTCAACGGCAAGGTTCATTTTTCGAACATTTATTCCACTTTTTTTAATGAATATTGAATAGTGTACGTAAAGCCAGAATAAGAGAGATTTCAAAATAAATCTATTACTTTTATACAAGAATATTTTTATAAACAATTTTGAATTTTATGTCATTACAAAATCAAACCATCATTATCACGGGGGCAAGCCGTGGTATTGGCAAAGCCCTAGCCTTGACTTTGGCTAAAGATGGCTCTAACTTGAGTTTAGTTGCACGCAACCACCAAGAATTATTGGAGGTAAAAAAAGAAGCCGAAGCACTTGGCGCCAAGGTCTTGATTTTTTCGGGAAGTGTTGCTGATGAAGAGTTGGTCAAAAAGGTAATTACTGAAACTGCTCAAACTTTTGGAAAGATTGATGCATTGGTCAATAATGCGGGCTTTGGTGTCTTCAAACAAGCCGCAGAAATCACGACTCATGAATGGGACTCGATTTTTGAGACTAATGTCAAAGGCACGTTTCTATTTTGTCGCGAAGTTGTACCATTTATGAAAAATTCAGGGCAAGGTCATATTGTAAATATTGCCTCCGATGTTGCCAAACGAGTGTTTGATGGTGGTTCGTTGTATTGTGCCTCAAAATACGCACAGGATGCATTTTCGATGGCTTTGAGAAAAGAAGTGAGGAAAGATAACATTAAGGTGTCGGTGGTATACTCTGGTGTAGTAGATACCCATTTCCATAAAAGAGAGGAAGGTGACCCACATCAGGCAAGATATTTATCATCCAAGGATATGGCAAATACCATTTACTTTATTCTGTCGGCTCCAGCGCACGTAGTTATCGACGAATTGATGATTCATCCTATTTCTCAGGATTATTAAATAAGTGAGCAGAATTAGATTTAAGTTTTGTGTTTGGGGGACAAGGCAAAGAGTATTAAAATGTATTTAACGACCACGGAAATGCATTTTTCCCATAGCCCACGGCCGAAAGCCTATACCTGAAAGCCCAAAGCTCAATCTTAAATTCTATTTTGCCCACTAACCATGTAATCGTTCAGAATTAGATTTAACTTAAGGGCTGTAAGCCGTAGGTTTTAGGCAAAAGGTCTTTATCTTTTCATAAAATATTCCTTTCGACTTCATGCCTAAAGGCTATTGCCTGAAAAATTAAATCTAATTCTGCACTCCAAAAAATCTTTTTCCTAATAACAAAAGCAAAGTTAATGCATCAAGTGTTACATTAGCTTCAAGCCCAAAATTACTGCCCAGGCTTCTCTTATCTTATTTTCGTCCAAATACTTTTTAGCTAAGTGCAGACTTGGCTCCACCTCAAGATTTAACAAAAAGGTTTGGATATCCACCTCCTCAGGTAAGGAGCTTTCATTCCCCAATTTCCCTAAATCGTTGCCATCAAAAATAGATGATTGTTTCACTAACGCAGGAATGCTATCAACACCCACACCCAAATGTACATTAGGTTTTGGTACCTCAAACATCGCTTGTGGTGTAATACGTGCATACCAGTCGGCGCCCATTCGGGCTACCCAATCTGTTTTGAGTTGATCTATTTTGTTGTGTTCATCTAATAAATCTTCGGAAATATGTGCCATTACAATTTCGCAGATAGCAATATTGGCACTCCCATAAGACTTCAAATCGATGACTTTACACTCAAATTGAACAGGTGCTTCCTTAACTCTCGGGGGGGTAACCATCAGGGAGGATTGTTCGGTAAAACCTGCTTTTGTAAACTCATTGGTACCTTTGGGAAACTCGCAACTTGCGAGGGACATTTGCTGTACCATGTTATAGTCTACCAAATTGATTACGACTTCTGGAAAAGCTTCAATGTTTTCAGTAGTATTTTTTTTTGAATTATCACGCCCTCTGTTATTGGGCGAAAATACTAATAAGGGCGGATCGATTCCTACGATATTAAAAAAACTGAAAGGGCTCAAATTAACACGTCCTTCGGTGTCTATAGTCGACGCAAAAGCAATCGGACGAGGGGCTACAGAGGATGTCATATACGAATAGAATACTCGTGAAGCCATTTCTTTTGGGTTGAGTGAAAGCATAAGTTTAAGGTACTGAATAAGGAGTTGTGAATGACAATTT
>NZ_JBMLSD010000216.1:0-7018 GCF_049240685.1 Flectobacillus sp. | reverse complement strand
GAGACACTCGCCACGGAAATAGAATTTATTCACCCGTGATGAGAAAGTTTAAACAGCTTTTTTTTATAAAACTATTTTATGCAAAAACTAAAAACTTATCTATTCAAACTGACTTTGGCATTTGCGATTGTCACTTTGATACACAAACCTACTTTATCTCAAAACCCAAGAACAAAAACCAATTTTGATAAAGATTGGCGTTTTCATTTGGGACATTTTTCTAACCCCGATAAAGATTTTAATTATGGTTTAACCAACCTTTTTTATAAATCAGGTTCGGCTGTGAATACGGCTATCGACCCGAAATTTGTAGATTCCTCATGGACAAAACTCAATTTACCTCACGATTGGGTGGTAGCTTTGCCATTTGTCAAATCCGAAGATGCTCATGTAGAATCACATGGATTTAAGCCTGTTGGTGGTCAATTTCCTGAAACTTCAATCGGTTGGTATCGCAAGCATTTTAGTTTGACGCCTGCTGATTCAGGAAGTCGTTATTCAATCCAATTTGATGGTATATACCGTGATGCCAATGTTTGGATTAATGGCTTTTATCTAGGAAATAACAAAAGTGGTTATTTGGGCGCTTCGTATGATATTACCGATTTTTTGAACTTTCATAAAGACAATGTTATCGTAGTCCGCGTAGACGCTTCGCAATACGAAGGTTGGTTTTATGAGGGAGCAGGTATTTACCGTCATGTGTGGCTAAATCGCTATCAAAATGCTCATATTCAGGAAGATGGCGTTTTTGCTTATTCAGAAATAATAGGCAATAAAGCCAATATAAAGGTAGAAACAACTTTCAAAAATGAAGATTATAAATCTGACAACCTGACTATTACAAGTTATTTGTTGGATAGAAACGGAAAAGTAGTGGCCAAATCTTCTGAACAAGCTTTTACCTTAAAATCTCAAGAAGAAAAGACTGCTATTCAAGCTATCAGTACCGTTAATCCTCGTCTTTGGTCTTTGGAAGATCCATATTTGTACAAGATTAAAGTTGAATTGAAATCACAAGGTAAAGTGGTTGACCAACAACAGTTTAGATTTGGGATTCGTACTATTGATATCAAACCGAACGGCGTATTTGTGAATGGGAAACATGTGAAAATCTTGGGAACCAACAACCACCAAGATCATGCGGGAGTAGGTAGTGCTATGCCAGATTATTTGCAATATTACCGAATCGGTTTACTGAAAAATATGGGTTCGAATGCTTATCGTGCGAGTCACCATGCGCCAACTCCTGAATTGATAGAGGCTTGCGATAGTTTGGGAATGTTGTTGTTGGACGAACAACGCTTATTGAATAGTGGAACAGAATACATGAATCAGTTTGAAAGACTGATTAAAAGAGATAGAAATCATGCTTCTGTATTTTTGTGGAGCATAGGGAATGAGGAAGGCTGGATTCAGAAAAATATGGTTGGAAAAAGAATAGCCTTGAGTCTTTTAGCAAAACAAAAGCAACTAGACCCTACCCGTACTTCAACGTATGCCGCAGACTTAGCCAATCATTTTGCAGGCGTAAACGAAGTGATTCCTGTCCGTGGTTTCAACTACCGTCAGTTTGCGGTGGAAGATTATCACAAAGATCATCCAACTCAGCCAATTATAGGTACTGAAATGGGAAGTACCGTTACCACAAGAGGGATTTATGAAAAAGATACCATCAGAGGATACGTTCCCGACCAAGATATTACAGCACCTTGGTGGGCTAGTAAAGCCGAAGAATGGTGGAAGTTGGCAGCTAACAGTGACTTCTGGTTAGGTGGTTTTATTTGGACAGGGTTTGATTATCGTGGCGAGCCAACGCCATATCGTTGGCCAAATATCAACTCTCATTTTGGGGTAATGGATGTCTGTGGATTTCCGAAAAACATCTATTATTACTATCAAAGTTGGTGGACAGACAAAGATGTTCTGCACATTGCACCGCATTGGAACTGGCAAGGAAAAGAAGGTCAACCGATTGATGTTTGGGTCAATAGCAATGCCGATGAGGTGGAATTATTCTTGAATGAAAAATCTTTAGGTAAAAAGGTTATGCCACGCAATGGGCATTTGAACTGGTCTGTGAATTATGCTGCTGGAAAATTGGAAGCTATTGGTTGGAAAAAAGGTAGAAAGATTACGGCGAAAGTCGAAACTACGGGTTTGCCTTACGAGGTGGTGGTTACGCCATACAAAACGACGGCTATTGCTGATGGAAAAGACCTTAGTATTATCAATATTTCTGTGGTAGACAAAGAAGGTCGTGAAGTGCCGAATGCCGATAATTTGATAAAGTTTAAGCTCAAAGGCAATGCAAAAATCATTGGCGTAGGCAACGGCGACCCAAGTAGTCATGAACCAGACCAGTGCGCTGACGGCATGTGGCAACGTAGTTTATTTAATGGAAAATGTCAGGTAATTGTCCAAATGGGCGAAAACCCAAGTATGATTCAGTTTGAGGCATCAGCAACAGGCTTATATGCTGGTGGAACAGATATTTTGACAGTTTCTCCCGAAAAAATCGCACAAGTAAGTATCGACCCAACGTACCAACTTAAACCAGAAGCCAAAAAATCAGCAGCGATTGATAAAATGCTGGGAGCAGATATTTCTTTTTTACCAGAATTAGAAGCAAAAAATATCAAGTTTTCTGATAAAGGTGTTGATAAAGATGCCATCCAAATCTTGAAAGACCATGGATTTAACTATGTTCGTTTGAGAATTTTCCATAATCCTGCCCAGCCTAAAGGATATTCACCAACAACAGGATTTTGTGATTTGGCTCATACCAAAGAAATGGTAAAACGTGCTAAAGCGCTTGGAATGAAAGTATTATTGGATTTCCATTATTCAGATTATTGGGCTGATCCTGGCAAACAATTTAAACCTTTGGCTTGGGAAGGGAAGAACTTTTCAGACCTCAAAAAATCTTTATATGATTACACGTATGACGTGATGCAAGCCTTGAAAACACAGGGAACTTTACCCGATATGGTACAAGTGGGCAATGAAATCAATCATGGCTTAGTTTGGCCAGAAGGGAGTTTTTCGAATACCGATCAATTGGCGCAACTCATCAATGCAGGTACTGCGGCGGTGAAGGCAGTGGCTCCACAAACTATCATGATGTTGCACATAGCTTTGGGCGGACAAAATCATGAATCGGTTCAGTTTATTGATAATATGCTGGCTCGTGGCGTTCATTTTGATGTGATTGGGGAATCTTATTATCCAAAATGGCATGGAACCATTGAAGATTTGCGTGACAATCTCAGCAATCTGATTGAGCGATACAATAAAGATGTGATTGTAGTAGAATATTCACAAATGAAAAGTGAGGTTAATCAAGTGGCCTTTAATTTACCGAATGGAAAAGGCAAAGGAACTTGTATCTGGGAACCGCTCAATACCTGGGAATCTATTTTTGAGAAAGACGGAAAAGCTAATCATTATTTGGCTACTTATGATGAATTAAGTAAACAGTTTTTACTAAAGTAGGAAAAGGTTTTTTCTGATTACTGGACAAAATAAGATTGTATGATTCAATTGAATAGACTGTTTCACTGAATTTTTTAACTGTTTAAAACTATTAAAAAAATGAGTCCAAGAATTAGTCTTGGACTAGTGAAACCGATTTTGTCCAGTAATCAGTCACTCAATTTCGATTACTAAATTGGGTGTGACTCATGTTTTGCTACACTATTTAAAAATTTACACTTCTTTCGACAAAACTTTGGTTTTTACTGTTTTGATACTCTAAAATTCAGCGTTATCTGTTTCACATCTATTCAAGACTTGCGGTTGTGAGCAAACTGTTGAGTGTCACACTCCCACGTGAAATACCGCCATTGAATGTTCCACCACTGTAATAGCCTCCAATATTTGTACCGCCAACATTTTCGCCACCCGAATATACACTGTAGGTTGTACCAGTTTTAAGACTCGGCGATGAATACACAAAATAGTAGCTCGCACGAGTGGGAATGAAGGTAAAGAGGGCATTTCCATCTTTATCCAACAACGAAAATGGATTTCCGCCTGCATAACCAACCGTTAATTTCAGAAATAAAGTGGGTTGAGTCGAACCTGAACTAGTACTTTGTGCCACAGAGGTGTTATTTGGCCCTCCTGCAATAAAGACGCCTCCAGATATTTTGAAAGTTCCGTTATAATCAAAGGCTGTTTCGGTTGATAAGGTTGTACCATGGACTACCACTGTGCCACCAGATTGAGCGATATTTCCATTACTATCCAATCCTTCTGCACCAGTCGAGCTTACAATGAGTGTTCCGCCTGTAATAGAAAGTAAACTACCATCGTTAGTTGTGCCGTCCGTGCCGCTGCCCGCAAATAAGCAATCACCTGAAGAGACAACAGAGATGTATCCAGAGACAACATTAAGTTTAGGTGCTGTAATTCCAATAATCGCAGTTGTAATGTCAACAGACGCTCCATTGATAGATACCGAAGCATCCGATTTTATGCCATCATTGTAAGAAGAAATAGTCAAATAGCCACCAGAAAGTTGTATTTCACCTTTGGCATAAAGTGACTTAGACTCAGTTGTGGTCGAATTATAAGTGAGGATAGCCCCTGTGGTAGTTAAGGTTACTGTACCACCATTCATTGCTACCGTTCCCGAAACGGAGATGTCTTTGGCGCCAACTCCCGAACTCGTAATAGCCAAAGTCCCTCCCTGAATGGTTAAATTTCCAGCACAATTGATTGCATCTGACGTAACTACGGCATTATCTGTACTATTATAATAAGATGAGCCCGCATTTGACATCGTCAATTTACTTACATCTGTTATTGTGGCATTTCCTTTTGTCAAAATACCCTTACAACCGTTTCCTGACGTGTATATGCCAATAATGGCAGAAGACGAATTTAGAACGAACGAACCATTACTACTAATCCCACTCATTTTTTCGCCAGTAGTGTTAATATTCATTGTTCCACCAGTAATTGAAACGTACGGTTTGATACTTGCCTCTGTTCCTGTATAGGATGTAGAAATACCATTTCCTGAGGAGGTGATACCAATAGCTCCCCCAGCAATGGCAACATAGCCAGACTCTGCCTCAATGCCGTCTCCTGTGGAAACTATTTTTAATTCGCCACCAGCCATGTTAAAATACGAGCCGGTATGAACGCCGTCTACCGCAGATTGCAGTATCGAAATCATGCCTGAATTTTGACTTATATATCCATCAGCTACGATAGAATGACTTTTTTGTCCATATATCATCAAAGAACCATTTCCTCCTATTACAAGCGAGCCTTTGGTATAAAGCGTCCCCTTTTGGTCTTCGGTGCTCGAAGCGTAGGTGGTTCCGTCAACTAATCTATTCAGCGTACCACTCACCAAGGTAATAGTTGCTTTTTTAGTTGATTGTATATTGATAGCAGGGCCGTCGGTATTCACGATACTCATCCCGTTGAGAATAAGGTTGAAATCTGAATCACTGTAGATTTTTAAACTCGAATTTGTGTTTTGTCCAGATATGACATAATTAACCGCAGTAGAGGTATTAGTTGATTTAATCACAACATCGCCATTGTTTACCGAGACTTCCACGCCGTTTGAAATATTGTTGGTAATTGTTGGGGTAGTGCCATCGAAGTCAATCAAGACTGCATTGTTTACAGTGGTATCTTTAGTGTTGGCTTCAATATCCGCTATATCCACTGTGGTGTCCGTCAAATCGGAAGAATTGCAGGATATTAGAGAAAGACTGCTTAATAAAGTTATTAAAAATAATGCGAGGACTTTTACATGTTTGTTACTCATAATCATTCTGAAATGGTGTTTAAGCTTGGATAAAGCTATTTTTTTGTGAAAGTGTGTTGCCTATCCAAATTTTTTAAAAAGTATATCTTCTACACCATCACTGACCGCCAAGTCAGGACGAACGTTATGCGATTTTGATAAATTTGCTGAAAGAGTGTATACAAAGCCGTTTTTTGTCGATTAAATCATCTATTTTTTCAATTTTACCCCAAAATTGCCGAATATATACCCTGTGGTTGATTGCTATACTTTTTACTTTTGTTTTGTAAAACCTTTAAAAAATATGAGAAAAATTATATGGAGCATGGGCGTTTTTGTCGTGCTTAGTTTTCAGGCATGCAAGAGTATTCAATCCAAACAAGAAAATCTTACCTTTAAACCCGGTGCCGAGTGGACAGACAGTAATCAAGAAATCATAAATGCGCATGGAGGAGGAATCCTGAAGCAAGGGAAAAACTATTATTGGTATGGTGAAGTTAGAGGTAAATCTGCCTCAGAGGGTGTGTCGGTATATAGTTCGACCGATTTGCTTCATTGGAAATATAATGGAATCGCTTTGGCAAAATCCAAGGACTCTACTAGCGAAATTGCAGTGGGCGGGCTAATGGAAAGACCCAAAGTGATATTTAATCAAAAAACTCGTAAATACGTCATGTGGTTTCACTTGGAGCTGCCTCGTCAAGGATATAAAGCTGCCAGAGCAGGAATCGCTGTGAGTGACAACCCAACGGGTCCGTTTGTTTATCTGAGAAGTTTCAGACCCAATGGACACATGTCGAGAGATATGACTTTGTTTGTAGATGACGATGGCACTGCCTATCATATCTATTCGGCAAGAGAAAATTATGATTTGAGAGCCGTAAAACTTAGCACAGATTATTTGGATGTAACCACTGAGGATACTTTACTTTTTAGTAAACACCGAGAGGCACCAGCGGTCTTCAAAAAGGAGGGAAAGTATTATCTGATAACCAGCGGGTGTACGGGCTGGGAGCCAAACGCGGCTGCTTTACATTCTTCAAATTCAATATTTGGTCCATGGAAATTTGAAGGCGATCCTATGCGTGGGAATTTGGCCGAAAAAACCTTTGATGGTCAGTCTACTTATATTTTGACTGTGAATGCCAAGAAAAATCAGTATATATTTATGGCCGACCGCTGGAAACCACAAAATTTAAAGGATAGCCGATATTTGTGGTTACCCATACAATTCGAAAAGGGGCTTCC
>NZ_JBMLSD010000215.1:0-5008 GCF_049240685.1 Flectobacillus sp. | reverse complement strand
ACTAACAAAGGCACAAAGGGAGTAATTTATAACATTCCCCTTTGTGCCTTTGCTACTCTGTGCCTTTGCCACTCTGTATCTTTGCCCCTTTGTGCCTTAATCCTACCTGTACCTAACCCCTCACTTCCTATTCTTCCCCACAAAAACGATTTTTCCTCCATTTTTTACCTCAAAATTGAGATAGTGCTCGTTGCCTGGTACTAAGTCTAGCCATGGGAGGGCATTAATGTATTTGTCATTGGTAAAAATAACTGTACCATTACAAGTAATTTCTGAATAAATATCTGCCAAAATTGGAATAGAAATGACACCTTGCATTCCTGTAGGCACTTCGGCCGTGAGACTAAACTGCTGTGGTGTATTTTGAATATTGACTTTAATCAAACCTTTGGGAGACGGTGCTTGTGCTATAATCGAGGTAAGTAAACCTATTTGTGGTTGTATTTTATAGGACTGAAAACCATCTGCTAATGGACTTATTCCTGCTATATACTGCGAAAGCAAGGTAGCGGGGCCACCCGTCCAGCCATGATTATATGTTCCGCCTCCGTAGGTGGCGCTGTTGAGTTCCCAACCTTCCCATAAGGTAGAAATTGGGCTATTTACCATCGACTTATAGCGGGTTTTCATTCGAGCAATTGCTTTTTTATCATCCCCAATCAAGAAAAGTGCTTCCAAAATATATTTTTCCATGTAAGGACTTGCATGTAGTTCTTGACTTAAAAATAAGTCGATAGAGCCATATTGTTCAGGGCTACTGAGTCCTGCCACAACGGCCAATCCATTCCCTCTATCGTCGGTGATACCTTTGTAATTAGGACTTCGGTAAAAGTTGCCTCGCCAGTAGGTTTCATTGAATGCATCTTTCATTTCTTGCATTTGATATGAATAGGAGGCTACATCTGCTTCTAAATTAAGTAAATGAGCCATTTTACATAGCCCTTTCAAGGCCAAATAATACCAGGCATTGTCTAACAAGGCTATGTCAATATTTTGTCCCCAATCGTGCCACATCCAATCTCCAGCGCGGTGTTTGACCAAATGATTTTGGTCTATTTCCCAAAGAGATAAATATTTTTTGGCAGCGGGATATACCTCTGCAATCAGCGCCGAATCGCCTGTGTATCGGTAATAATTCCAAAAACCATATTCTCCAATACTTGCTAACATTTGGGCAGGAAGTTCTCTATCCCAGTTCCCCGCAGGAATTGGCGAAAAAAGCTTTCCATTGGATTTTTGCCAAGCTACGAGCTCTCTGATAGCTTTTTGTAAAGATTGATGCCCCGCTTGATTCCAATAATAAAACATTTCTCCTTCGTTGATTACTACATCGCCCCACCACTGAGCTCGCTCACGGTCAGGACAGTCTGAAATCACATCACGTACATTCAGGTTGAGTGTTGTAAGGGCTTTTTCTTTAAGTCTATTCAAAAAAGCATCATTGCATGTAAAATCTCCTTGAAGCTCATAATTGTAACGTGTGGCTCGGTACTGAACGGCTAAGATTTTAATACCTTTTGGAAAAAAGTACTTTACTATGTGTCCATTAAAATAAGCGGGACTTTCAAATTCTTGGATACCATTCTTTGTAATATATTCGGTACGAAGGTTTGGTTCGCTGCCACCATAATAGTTGTCGGTACGAATATCTATCTTTTGTCCAGCCTTTGCCTCGATTTTGAAGTAGGGAGTTATGGCTAAATTTTGTGGTAACTGTAAGGCCAATGTATCCCCAGCACTAACTATCGGGAGTGATGGGGTATTGGAATAGTGTTGTAAACTACCGAAATGCCATTGTGGAATAGGTCGCTCTATCAGTTGATTCCATGGCGCATCACCTGCTGCGCCTAATTCAGTGGCTGATTCCCAACGAGAGTCATCAAACTTGGGTTCATACCAACCTTCAATGTCGTTTTGGGCATTGAAATGGATATTAGATTCCGCTAGACGATAATTGGGGAAGGGTGCCTGTGTTTCGCCAAAGGCAGGATGCACTTTACAAAGCCAAGAGGCATTGCTAACCCAATTGTTTCCGCTTGGGGTAGGCAAATCAAATAAGAGACCAGCCTTTCCAGAACTATTATGACTGAATCCTTTTTTACCAAAATACCACATCAAAATAGCAACAGTATTCTCTCCTGTTTTTAAAAAGGGGGCTAAATCAACATTGTCGAAATAGGTATCTTGTGGAGTTGGCCCACGTTTGAGTCCACCTTCTCGAATTACCAATTGACCATTGACCCACAACCAATATTTAGAGTCTACAGCGATTTTGGTCATGGCTGTTGCCATGGCTTTTTTGAGTGAGATTTTTTTTCTAAAACAAATCCATTGATTTGCCTTAGTTGGTTCGGTCACACTAATCCATCGAGCTTCGCGATGAAACTGAGAATGTGATGAAAATGAGTAAGTTATGGCAGCAAGAAAACAAAGACTTTGATATATTATGGACCTCATGCTCGAGTAGGGAATAAACATGTGATAAATATAAATAAATCTTTGGATAGATTGGATTTTGACATACAGATTTCAGCTAGTATAGCCCTCTTAATTTGCCAAATAGGGGCCTTTTCAATCGTTACATCTTTATAATTTTATGTTCTATCGTTTGTTGATCTACCTGAAGTTTGAGAATGTAAACACCTGCTGGCCAATTACTACTATCTACAAATGTTATGGCATTGGTAATAACTCCCTGTGAAATCGAATGTCCAAGTAGGTTAAAAACTTGATAGGAATAGCTTTTTTGGGTAGAAAAATCAGATAAAGCTATTTTTAATTGGTCGTTGATAGGATTGGGAAAAGCCAGAGAAATACCTTCAAACAAAGGAATTTGTGCTTTTAGATAAGCAATATTAAAATTGGGAATGCCATATCCAATTGTATTGTTTGGTGCGCTATAGTCACTGGCTGATTCTTTCAATAATTGGATGATTTCCTGCGCTTTTTTATTAGGTAAAGCTTGCCACAAACCTGCTACCATTCCACAAAGAATAGGTGAAGAAAATGAGGTTCCACTCGAAACGCTGGCGTTGCCAGCGGTATTGAGCACAGCAACACTTTGTCCCATTGCCGATAAATCTGGTTTGATTCTTCCATCAGAACTTGGTCCGCGTGAGCTAAAGGAAGCCACATTTCGGGTACTAGTAACCGCACCAACCGCAATTATCGAGTCAGCATCGGCAGGTGTCGAGATATACTTCCAAGCATCAGCTCCTTCGTTGCCGGCACTTATGGTACAAATAATACCTCTTTGGGCTGCCCACTTGGCCGCTCTAGCAGCAATCGTGGTTTTACCATTCATGTCGGCATAAGTATGACTAGTATTGGAATATTCAAACACCGTATATCCTAAGGATGAATTAATCAAATCTACGCCCAAACTATCTGCACGCTCGGCAGCAATAAGCCAGTTGACTTCTTCTAAAATAGACTCACTTTCATCGTCTTCAGTTCTGAATAGTGCATAAGAGGCTTGTGGAGCTGTACCAATCATCCTGCCTGTTTGTAAGGAAGCCATACAAGATAACACATTGGTACCATGAGAGTGATAGTTATATACAAATGTATTGTTTTCAACAAAATCGTATGTTTGAATCACTCTACCATTATTGAATAAATGGCTAAAGGCAGGAATAGTATTGGCACCAGTAAAACCAGCATCAAAAACCGCAATGAGCATATTTTGCCCTTGAAAGCCCAAGTTGTGCATCGCATCTACACCGAGCATAAGATTTTGGGTTTCTGATAATCCAAAGTTTGTTGGAGTGGGGCTATCTTCCATCGCAAATTTAGATACCCTACGTGCTGCCGATAATATACTTGCATAGTTTCTTAAAGGTTCTTTGACTTCTAAACCTTTTACAAAACTCAATGCCAGCACCTTGGATAGTTGCTCGGATGTTGCTTCGACTACCACGCCATTCATCCAACGGGAAGTATACCAAACCTTGGCTCCAGTTTGCTTAATTTGATTGATATAGGTAAGATTTACAGGTAAATCTTGCGTAGTGATAGCAATATTCTGTCTTGTCCTTCGAGCAATTGCTCTTGCCGACAAAAATTGATTGGGCTGAGAAATCTGATAGGTTGAGTTATTTTTATCTTTTAGTAAAACCAAATATTTGAGTGCACCTTGCCCATAACTGCTTAGGTTCATTAAATTGAAAAAAAGGAGTAAAAAAAGTTTATTCTTTGCCATAATCTATCAATTCATAAGTGATAATTGTGCCGTAATTAATTTGTCCCTTGCCAAGACAATTGTCTTCATAGCAATAAGAAACATTCGATTCTTTTGAGAAAACGATACCTAAATTTGGTGCCAACAGGATTTGTTTTTTTTGCAATCCTAAAGCACTCGAATCTTTATATAAATCTACTTCAATGATATTTTTAAAAGGCTTGTTTTGAACTTTCCAGTCTCCGAAAAAGCTTATGATTTCAGCTTTCTGAGGGGTTTTTTGATTAAATAGGTTAAGGTTCCATTGTGTACCAACTTCAATTGGATTGACCAAAATACATTCGGTTTGGTTGCTTGTCGATACGATAATTTTGTTGTCTTGTAAAGCTAATAATTTTCTCCCAATGTCCAACCAAGCTTCATTTTCTTGTTTTTTTCGGAATATTCCTATCACAAAACTCTTCTTACTGTTGTGTATTTCAAGCAGCAGATGCTTTTCAAAATAGGTTTCTATATCCACTTCCTGATTGAGTGAATAGTGTAGTTCTTTTACCGAAAATGTGACAAATTGCCCTATTTCTGTCATGAGATAATCCTTTGAATCGGGAATTTGAGATGGTGATTTGACAATATCATCGGAGCTACAAGAGGCAGCCAACTGACCAAGGAGAAGTACGATTAGGTGTGTTACACCAATTTTTCGAAAAACATCTGATATTTTTCGAAATAAGATAGGGTAGAATTTCAGCATATTCAAGTCTAGTATCGTTTTAGAATGCTAGACTTGAATATAACTTATTTAAAGTTAAGTTAATAAGTAATCGTGCA
>NZ_JBMLSD010000214.1:0-6972 GCF_049240685.1 Flectobacillus sp. | reverse complement strand
GGCTCTGATAATCTACATATATCTATCTTGAATTAACATAACTGTTTCTTTGATATTCTTCGCTTTAATTGGGTCGCCTAGGGCAGTAAAAGTCCAGTTATTGTTGAGTTTTTCGATTTTACCCATAATCATTGACACATATCCACTGTAAGTCTCATCTGAAGCAATGTTATAGGTTGCAAAAGTCTGTTGTGGGTTGTGATTTTTACCTTCGACAATTTTGATTTTGGCATAAGGAATAGTGGCAAAATCTTGTTGTTTGTAGGAGTTTAAATAAATAAAAATCGATGTGACTTTCGGATTTATTTGCTCAAGATTGATGTAAATGATTTCATTATCTTTATTGTCGGCACTACTGTCACCAACCCTGTCGTCACCACTATGCTTGATAGCGCCATCTCTTGATTTTAAATTATGGAAATATACGGTTTCAATTTCTTGTTTATCACCAGCAAAAAGCGAAACCGACCCATCTAAATCTACAGCGGTCGAATCCTTCAAAAGTCCAAACAAATAAGAATGTTGAATACTTCCCCAGTCTAGGCCGATACTAATTTCTTTTAGTTGAGTGCCGTTTTTCTCTAAAGAAATACGGCTGTTTTTGGTCAGATTTATCATGAAATTAAGGTGTTTATCTATTAAACGAACATATCAACTAGTGCTTGCAATTCATCCTTTGAACCTTGAGAATCAGCATAGAAATACCATTCATTTCCTGATTTCTTGATTCTGGCAAACACGAGTGCATTTTCGGCATTGTGTGAACTGTCTAAGTCATAGTTTACTACTTCTGATTTGGTATCCATGTCCACTATACGTATGTAGGCATCACGCAACATCCCAAACGAATGATTACGAAGTTGCGCTTGATGAATAGTTACACAGATACATATTTCCGTTGCGTTAGGATGAATATTATCTAAGTTTGCTAAAATAACCTCATCGTCATCATTATCGCTACCTGTACGATTGTCACCCGTGTGTTGAACGGAGCCATCTGGCGCTTTTAAATTGTTGTAAAAAACAAAATACTCATCCGATAAGAGTTTGCCGTTTGCTCCAAGAATAAAGACTGATGCGTCTAAGTCTACAGGAATAGAAGCGTATTCCCAGCCAAGCCCAATCATCAGTTTGTTGAGCTTTGTCATTGATTTTGATAGGTTTATTGAACCGCCTTTTTTGAGATTGATTGCCATGTTGTTTTGAGTTTAAGTATTTTAAAATAGGAAACAGGTATTTGTCTTTGACTACATCCAATAAAAATGTATGACTCTTGCCTATTTAAAGAAATCGTCGATTTTTTTCTGTTTATCGCTTTGTGGTTTTTCTGTCGGAGTATCTTTTGTTTTACTAAAAAAGTCTTCTATTTTTTGGGCTTGTTTATCGTTTAATTTCAAATCTTTTTCAGATTTAAGTTTTTCCCAGTCTTTTTCGATACTTTGCTGAAAGGCAATTTCTTCAAAAGCTTTTTTGATGATGGTATCATTTTGTTGCAATTCTTCTCGCATGCTTCGCTCATCTTCCTTGATTTGAAACTGCTGCTCCAAGGCCGAAATTTGCTCTAGTGCTGAGGCATTTTCCTGATTTTGAACACCTTCTACTAGTTTTTGTGTTTTAGCTGCTTCAACTTTGGCAATAAGCATCTGACCTTTTAGTCGAGTAGACTCAAGTCGAAATTGTAAATCCTGATGCTGCGCTTCGAGTTGATTGAGCAATTGCTGAGCTTGATTCAACAAAGTTTTATACTCACTGATACGTTCATCGACCAGTGATTTTTTGCGTAACCATTGTTGAGCTTGTTCCTCGTTGCCTGTTTGTAAGGATTTTTGTGCAGCCTGATACAATTGATTGGCTTGCCCTTGTAGTTCCTCCGCTTTGGCGAGAAGACTATGATAATTATTTTGGGCAACCTTTTTTACTTGCTCGGCATCGGCAATCGCTTTAATGAGTTCTTTTTCGGCCAAAGCCAACAAAACGTTTGGGTCTTGAGGGTTAGGGTCGGTGGAGGACTTTTTTTCATGGTTAAATAGGATTTGTAGTAAATCAGACCACATTTTAAATCATGTTTTGGTTTATTTGTTCGAAATTTAGCAGGTTTAATGCTGAACTAACAAGCAAAATCGGGATGATTGGTTGCTAGTGTGGATGATGTGCTGTAGCTTTGGATGGAATCAAAAATAAATGTACAGGAATCAAACACTCTTCTAAATATATGGAAAAAATTGGATTAGCATTCGAAAAGTTCGACGATTATAACAAACAAGACCCTAATATTTTTGTTTGGAATGGCGAAACCTATCCACAAGAATATTTTATGGCCTTGAAATGTTCAGAATGGGTTCTGCGACTAGACCCACAAGCAAATGAAGAATTGCAATTAGCTTCGAGAAGCCAACATATTGGGCGTTGGAGTATTCCTCGTCATACTTATCCAGAAGGAAAAGTGGGCTACTTAACTTGGAGAAAAGATTTGGGTAAATTTCATGCCGAAACTGCCGCTCAAATCCTAGGGGAGGTAGGCTACGAAGAATCAGTAATAGAAAGAGTAAAGCAAATTATTACAAAACAAAAAATCAAGCAGGATGCCGATGTGCAAACTATCGAAAATGCACTATGTTTAGTTTTCTTGGAGTTTCAATATGAGGCATTTTTTCAAAAACATGATGATGAAAAAATGATTGAAATTATCAGGAAATCATTGTTGAAAATGGATGCTCACGGGCATAGTTTTGCCTTACAATTATCTTATAGCGAAAAAGGATTAAACTTAATTCAAAAAGCTTTGGAGAGATTGGGTTAAGAGAAAATAGGAGTGATTTTACAAGTTGAGACGTAATACTTTACGTCTTAAGCTATCAAAAAAAGCGGTCGAAAAATAATTTTCGACCGCTTTTGTATTGCTAAATTTCGAGATGACTTATGTTCCGAAGATTCAGAAGTTTATAAGCAATACCAATATTATTGTTTATAAACTACGCCATCTTTCATTACAAAACTTACTTTACGCATTTGGGTAATGTCTTGTAAAGGGTTGCCATCTGTAGCGATAATATCAGCAAATTTGCCCGCTTCGATAGAACCGAGGTCTTTTTCAACCCCTAAAATTTTGGCTGGTGTAACTGTTGCAGCCTGAATAGCCTCCATGGCAGGCATACCTGCCTCGACCATGTATTGAAATTCATAGGCATTTAATCCATGCAAAGACACGCCCGAGTCTGTACCAAAAGCAATTTTCACCCCAGCTTTATAGGCTTTACCAAACATATTTTGGATAAGTGGTCCTGTTTCCAAAGCTTTTGGAACTACCAAAGGATGGTAATAGCCCGGTACTTTTGCTGAATCAGCTACTGTTTTTCCTGCCAAAATTGTAGCTACAAGGTAAGTTCCTTTTTGTTTCATAATATCGATGGCTTCATCATCCATAAAAGTACCATGCTCAATCGTTGTTACGCCTGCTTTAGCTGCACGCTTGATGCCTTCAGCACCATGTGCGTGAGCTGCGACATGATATCCATAGTCTTTAGCTGTCTTGATAATAGCCTCTAATTCATCTTCTTGAAACTGTGGTGCTTTCCCGTTTTTAGCAATACTCAAAACACCACCAGTAGCCGTAATTTTAATACAGTCAGAGCCTTCCTTGTAGCGTTGACGAACAGCCTGACGAGCTTCTTCTGCACCATTGATTACGCCTGTAACCATGTGTGGGTCTGGGGTGTAATTTTCACTCAAGGCATTAGTTGGGTCGCCATGTCCACCTGTAGTAGCGATGGTTCTACCAGCAGTATAAATACGCGGACCAACTGCAATACCTTTACTAATTGCATTACGAAGTGATATGTTGACACCAGAGCCTCCTAGGTCACGGACCGAAGTAAATCCAGCCATCAAGGTTACTTTGGCGTTACGCGCTGCTTCAAAGGCTACATCAGCTTGGTTGAATTGGTATCGCTTTATTAATTGATCTTTACTTGTTTCGCCTTCAATATGCACGTGCATATCCGTTAAACCGGGCATCACCGTTTTGGACTTTAGATCGATAACTTTGTCTGTACCTTTCGGGGCAAGATATCCCGTTTGAACTCCTGTAACTCTTCTGCCTTCAACAATGACCGTTACCTGACTTTGGGTATTTCCTTTGGTAACGTCAATAAAAGTACCGCAGTGTAGAAGTGTACGTTGTGCCAGAGATGCCGTACTAAAAATCGCGATGGTAGCGATGGTCTGTAGGATTTTTTTCATATTTATAAATAAAGGTAGTTTGGCCTAAAAGGCGGTGAAAAGTGGAATGTTTAATAAACAATCATAAAATCAATATTTATGATAACTTCCTAAAAATAAGAATTACGTTTTATAAAATCGAAAAATGTTGCTTCTTTTTGAAAAAGAGACGATTTTTTCTCGTCATTCGGGCTTTTGGGCGTAACTTAGGGGTTCAATTCTTTTGTATTAGGTGTTTACTCAATTTAGTATATTGATTTTATTGAGTAGTATTAGAAAAAGCTTGATAAAAAAGATTAAAAATCGCTTTTGAATTAGCCAAAAGCGTAGGTATAAAAAACCTTTGTTAATCAAAAAATTAATAAAATTGCCAAAATTACGGTTGATTTTGGTAGAAATTGGAGGGCCAAGATGAAGAAACAAACTAAAGCCATCAGAATTCAGGCAGAACGTTCACACAATCGTGAACATTCAGTGCCATTGTACCTAACTTCAAGTTTTACTTTTGAAGATGTAGAGCAAGGAAGAGCCATTTTTGCAGAGGAAATGGAGGGAAATATTTATTCGCGATATATGAATCCTAATGTGGACGAATTCGTAGAAAAAATGTGTATGCTCGAAAATACTGAAGATGGACTTGCTTTTGCGTCTGGTATGGCGGCCAACTTTGCGGCAATGGCAGCTTTATTACAACAGGGCGACCATGTTGTCGCATCAAAAGCTTTGTTTGGTTCTGCTATTCAGATTTTGAGTAAAATTACGACCAAATGGGGCATTACATGTACCTATGTGGATGGACATAATATTCAAGAATGGGAAAATGCCATTCAGCCTAATACCAAATTCTTGTTTTGTGAAAGTCCTTCAAACCCTGGCTTGGATTTGATTGACCTTGAGGCTATCGCTCAGTTGAAAGCAAAGCATAATTTGATTTTGGCGGTGGATAACTGTTTTGCTACGCCAGTGATTCAGACCCCTGCAGATTGGGGGGCAGACTTAGTGATTCACTCGGCTACAAAATACATCGATGGTCAAGGTCGTGTGTTGGGGGGAGTAGTTTGTGGTCGTGCCGATTTGATTAAAGAAATTCGGTTCTTTGCGCGACACACAGGGCCATCTATGTCGCCGTTCAATGCTTGGATTTTATCAAAAAGCTTAGAGTTGATTCATCTTCGCATGGAAAAACATTCGGAAAATGCTTACAAATTAGCTTCAGCTTTAGAAGGAAACGATGCGCTAAATTTTGTGAAATATCCATTTTTGACTTCCCATCCACAATACGAATTGGCGAAGAAACAGATGAAAATGGGCGGTGCTATTATGACAATGGATGTAAAAGGTGGTTTTGAGGTGGTAAATAAAATGTCAAAATATTTGAAAATTGCTTCTATCTCACCAAACTTGGGCGATACTCGAACTATTATCACACACCCAGCGTCGACAACACACTCAAAATTAAGCGCCGAACAACGTGCAGAAGTAGGAATAACTGATGGATTGGTACGTATTGCGGTAGGTTTGGAGTCGGTTGAAGATTTAATTGCTGATTTTCAACAAGCGTTAGAAAAAGCAATTGCAGAATAAAAAAATGTTGATGGGAAATTGCGCCATTTTTCTCATCAACAAAATTTTAAATGAATAAGCTATGTTTGTTGCATTACTAATATGTTTGGGTCTTGTTTTGGCAAATGTTGTAATCGGAGTATACACCGAACGGAAAGTCTCTGCTTTTATGCAAGACCGTTTGGGGCCTATGGTGGTAGGAAAATATGGTTCCTTACAGTTAATTGCCGATTTGGTCAAACTTTTGTTAAAAGAAGATATTGTACCTAAGCTGGCGGATAAATGGCTGTTTTTAGCCGCACCTTGTTTGATATTTGTGGCCATCTTTGCTGGTTTTGCGGTGGTTCCTCTGGGGCCAGGAGAATATTTGCAAGGCTCACAAGCTCAAATTGGGGTTTTTTATTTACTGGCCATTGTCTCTATTGACATTATTGGGGTTTTGATGGCTGGTTGGTCGTCTAACAATAAATATTCTTTGTTGGGTGCTATGCGTTCAGTAGCGCAAATTGTATCGTATGAGATTCCATTAGGCTTATCGGTGTTGTGTGTTGTCATGATTTCCCAAACCTTAAATTTACAAGAGATTAGTACGCAACAAGGCATCTTTTCAGGGCAAGACAATTACCTTTTTGGCTTGAAGTCCCTAGGAATTGAGGTAACGCAAATAGGTGGATTTTTGACTTGGAATATCTTCAGAGTACCGTTTTTCTTGGGGGTGTTTATTATTTTCTTTATCGCTTCTTTGGCGGAATGTAACCGTGCACCCTTTGACTTACCCGAGGCTGAGTCTGAATTGGTAGGAGGATTTCATACAGAGTACTCAGGAATGCGTTGGGCCTTGATTTTTCTATCTGAATATGGTATGATGCTGTTGGTGAGTGTGTTGGCCGTCATTCTGTTTTTAGGTGGTTGGAATTCACCTTTTCCTAATATCGGTTCCCTAAAGTTAGCTAATTGGACTTCTGGAGAACCAGGGTCATGGTCTGGTGCAATTTGGGGATTTGTGTGGTTATTGATAAAGGCATATATGCTCATTTTTGTACAAATGTGGGTACGATGGACATTCCCTCGTTTGCGTGTAGACCAACTGATGTATCTTACTTGGAAGGTGCTAACTCCTTTTTCTATTTTGGCGGTATTCTTATCGGCTATTTGGAGAATGTTAATGATTTAAGAGTTACTGAAAAATAG